>NZ_JBHXAY010000002.1:0-192464 GCF_042728775.1 Nocardia sp. NPDC060259 | reverse complement strand
GCCCCTCGGTATCGAGTGGGAGCCTATCCAGGTCCGCGATCGATGTTGCCGTATATTGCTTTAGTAGGGCTAGCTGTTGGTCGAGGTACTTCCTTACAATGTTCGTGTTGTCGATCGGGTCGAACGGTCGGCTGACTGGGTCATATATCTGAATTGAGATCAGCATGTCGCCCACTGCATGGTAGGCGCGAAGCGTGGTTACGCCCAGTGAATCAGTCTGGGTGATTTTTGATTGCACGCCGGGATAGTCGGCGAATCCATTGTAGAAGTCGCCTTCGCTGCGTTCCATTAGAACGTCTGCAGCGTTGCGGGCGTGGCTCGAATCTTTGAATCGAAGGGTAAACGTCTCGATCGACCGACCTTTGCCGAGTTCGTCACGTCGGTTCGCGGACATGCGCCAACCTGCAATCAGGCCCGGTACTTCGGTTGCGAACTGCTTGCTCTCAATTCTAGTTCCATTGAAATATGGCGGTTCTTCGGACGTTACCCGGTTGCTGCGGGCGGGATGAAACGGCGCAAAGCCGAAGCGCTCATCGTACTCCATAGCTAGCGGAGTCGCATTACCGATTCTAATTGCTTCACGGGCGACACCAGACAGCGGAGTTCTTAAGGATTCGACGTCGAGTGGACTCGTTGCGAAGTTTCCGGTATCGAGTTTGTCGATCTCTGTCGTAGGTCGCGAATCTTGGCCGCCACATGCGCTGGCCAGGAGTATGCAAATCGCAAGCGTCGGTGCGAACCCTGCCTTCCGCATTACTTATCGCACTTCTTCAGGATGGCGTATTGCGCAGCTGCCCGCTCCATTAGTCCACTCTCGACCTCGCCGCCGCTTATTGCTTCCGCGGTAACTACGGCGACGTATCTATCGTATACAATTGCGCACAAGGCGTCGTACTCCCGACTTTGGTCCGCGGTGTCAAGCTTTATGCATTGCGCGTCCGCCAAGCCGGGCGGTGATTTCAAAATAAAGTCATTCCTGCCTGGGGTTGCAAGGAAAGTCTGCAGGCGAAATGCGGAGGCAAGATCACGAGTTCTGTAGACTGTGCTCGCTCGGCGGCCGACCAGATCAACACCCGTCTCTTCAAATTTATTCCGAGCTTCCACTGGATGGCGCTCGAAGTGAAGAATGCCCGAGAGTTGGAATGGTCCAAAGTCCTCTTCGTAATTGCTGATTCCTACGCCATCGCGATCAGATCGGACGGCTGCTCGCCGCATAATATTCTCGGGGTCGAGTGGGGTATCGAGGACATCGTCTAGTGGAATTGACTTGAAGCGGTCGAGCGATTCTACCTGCATCGCGACCGCTTTCTTTACTGTCTCAATTGCCGCATGGAGATCCGAATTCGGAAGTTTGACTCTCGTCCAAATTACATGTTTTCCGCGAGGCTCCCAAGAATCCAGGATTTTTTCCGATTCGGCTGACGCTCGGGCGTTCGGGCGACCTGATATCTCAACTGTCTGCCGAGGGCTCGAGTCGAGAGTAATTCGGTGGAATTCGTCGGCAATCCTGATTGCCTCGACATCTGTTGAAAATTGCAGGATGGCGGTTGATAGGTCCTTGGGCGCGCGAACGCTTCCATTGGATTGGGAAGTCGACACCCCGCCGATGAATTTGACGTTGAGCCGGATCGGGTCTAAGTACGCTTCACTCAACCCATTTCTTGATGACATGGCATCAGTATCGGCGAAGATCCGTGTGCCCCCCGGGGTGTGAAGGTCCGGGTCTACGTCGAATGGGTGCACCAAATAATTGAGCATCCTGCGGGTTTCTATGAGGCGAATCTTCTTCGGCATTTCCATGCCCCACTCAATTCCGAACGGCGTTGGTTCATTCTTGAATGGCCCCGGGCGCAGATGGTCGAGATCGACAGGCGTTGCACCGGGCAGTGGAGACCCGGAGATGGTTACACCGCAGCCCGGCACGAGCGCTATGGCCGCCAATAGGGCTGCGGTCCGAAGCTTGTGAGTAACTGAGGTCACTGCATGGCCTTTGCGATTTGCGGCAGCATCTTGTCGATGAGGATCTGTTGCGATTGATCGCTCCAGACCTGGAACGCCTGGACCGTCGATGGATCGTCGATGACGACGACCTTGCCTTTTCCGCTTGTCAATGCGTATGGCAGCCCACGGAACCCGCCGTTGCCCGCCTGGCTGTCCGTGCGGAGCACGATGACGATATCGGTGTTGTTCTTAATGCTGTAGTCGCCGACAGACAATGCGCGAGGCGACTTCTCGTCGCCCACAGCTTTGAACTCGGAGTTGTAGTCGAAGTCCAAGTCGCGCAGGAACTTCCACTGGTCACTCGGGTTGAGGACTACAGAGAGGGTGGAATTGCCGAAGTTGTATGCGGTGACGGACTTACCGCTGAACTCTGGGTGCTGAGAGCGGGCCTGTGCCATCGGATCGCCGCCGGTCGTTCCTCCATCGGGTCTGGTCAGAACGAAGACGCCAGTTCCGACCAGCGCCGCGACAACGAGCGCAATCATGCTGGTCAGCAATACTTTTCGGGGCCGCTTCGGGCGGTACGGCTTCGGGTTGCGGGCGGTGAGGATGTCCTGCTCGGAAACCCCGCCGCTGTGCGGCGGGTAGCCGACGATGGCGCGGTTGGGGTCGGTGCCCCACTGTGGGACAACATCCGTGGCGGCGGTGATCGGGCTGGCGATTGGGGTGCTGGGGGAGGTGTGGAAGCCCTGTGCTGCCGGTGCCTGCATCGGGGCGCCGAAGAGGGCGTTGTGTGCGTCCTGGATGAACTCGCGGCAGGTGTTGTAGCGGTGGCTCGGGTCCTTGGCCATCACCTTGGCGATCACATGATCGATCGCGGGCGGGAGGTCGGGGCGCACCGCGGTCACCCGGGGTGGGGGTTCGTGGAGGTGGCCCATCATGACCATGGCCGGCACCGTGGCGGGGTACGGGTTCTGGCCGGTGAGCAGCTTGTACAGCGAGCAGCCGAGGCTGTAGATATCGGCTCGGTGGTCGAGTTTGCTGCCCATCAATTGCTCTGGCGGAGCGTAGGCGACGGTGGCCATGAAATTGCCGGTGGCGGTGAGGTCTTGGCCATCGTCGGCGGACTTGGCGACGCCGAAGTCGGTCAGCAGGACGCGTTCCTCGTCGTCGTCCTCGGCCGCGGCGATCATGAAGTTGGCCGGCTTGATGTCGCGGTGGAGCAGGCCGCGGCGGTGCGCGTAGTCGAGGCCCTTGCCGACCTCACCGATGATGCGCAGGGCTCGCTGCGGTGGCATGGCCGCTGGGCCCTTGGCCACCTCGGCGGAGGCGTCCGTGCCGTCGACGTACTGCATCGCGATCCACAGCTGACCGTCCTCGTCGCCGCGGTTGTACACCGCGACGATATTGGGATGGTCCAGGCCTGCAGCGAGATTGGCTTCCCGCTCGAACCGCCCGCGGAACTCGGGATCGGTGGACAGGTCGCCGCTGAGTACCTTGAGCGCGTCGCGGCGCGGCAGACTGGGGTTCTGTGCGAGGTAGACGGTGCCCATACCACCGGCGCCGAGAACCTTGATCACTCGGTAGCCACCAACAATTGCGCCGGGCCGCAAGGCCATTCGCGTCTCCTCATCCTTCGCGCGCCCCGCAGTGCACGTCCCAACAGGGCAATCTAGCAGGTGCCGTGACACCCCACCGGGTCAGCTGTATCCGGCCAACAGCTTGTATTGGGCAGCGAGCCGCTGGTATGCGTCCTGCAAGTTCGTGCTGTAGGACTTGATGACGTAGCGGCCCACCACAGTCAGGCAGATCGGCGGTGCATCGGAGGCGTACTTTGCCTCGGGCTTGGCGTTATAGCAGTGTGCGCCAGGCATGTTGGGTGGGCCGTCGACCTTTATGTGCTTCGGTGTCGTCGCGTCGGCTTCCTCCGCCGCCATGTAGCGAACCGCCGCTGCCGAATCACGGGCGCGGAAGACGGTGCCGAGATCGACGGATGTGTAGTCGACGCCCGCGTCGGCCAGGGCAAGCGATAGTTTGTCGAGTCTTCTTGCGGTATGCAATAGCGCCTGAGTGGGGTACACGGCGGCGCCGTCGTTCTTGCCCGATTCCGACGGCAAGGTATGGGCCAGCAGTCCATCGACATCGATGGGTTGCTTGTCGATCTCGGCGAGCGGTGTCGGCGAGTAGGACTTCAGCATCTCGAGTTGCTTGTCGAAATACTTCTTCACGATCTCGGCGTTCGCGGGACCATCGAAGGGAATGCTCACCGGATCGGACAGGTGAATGTAGATCAGCAGGTCGCCGCGTACCAGCCATGCGCGCATGTACTGCGTTGTGTACGAGCTCTTTTTGATGGCTACGCGCACGTGCGCATCCGGGTAGCCGGGTATCTGGTCGGGATTGCCCTCGGTGCGTTTCGCCAGTTCCTCATAGGCGAACCGCGACTGATCACCGTTGGAGAACCGGACGACCATCGTGCCGACACCGCGTCCCGCATCGAATTCGTCTCGCCGTTGGGCCGAGGTCTTCCAACCGGCGACCACGCCGGGAATCACAGCGAGGGCTTCCTTGGCATTCTCGAAGCCGGTGCCCGAGTAGTACGGCGGATTGTCGGCGGTGACATGACGACCGCCCTTTTGCTTCACGTAGATGAAGCGATTGTCGAAGTCGTACGGCGTCGGTGACGCGGCGCCGATCTTGATGGATTCGCGCAGGGCACCTGCCGCCGGATGCCGGTTCGCCTCCATGTCGTCGGGCTTGGTCGGATAGTTGCCGGAGTCCAGCTTGGTGATGTCCACTTCCGGCGCCGCCGGTGTCGCGGCGTCCGGCCCGCCTCCACAGGCACTCAACGCAATCGTGAGCGCGACGACAGCGCTGTACGCACGGATCTTTCGCATGATCGTTACTCGCTCTTCTTCAGGATCGCGTACTGCGCGGCGGTTCGTTCCTGCAATATCGGGTCGACCTGCAGCGACGCACGCGACACGGTCGCCAGCGACATGACGACGGCAACGTAGCGGTCGTACACCAGGACACAGATCCCGTTGTAGCCACGGTTCGGGTCCGATTCCTCCAGCCGCAGGCATTGGGCGTCGGCGATGCCGGGCGGCGGGGCGAGTTCGGAGTCGCTCTTGCCGCGCTTGGCGAGGACGTTCTGCAGCTTGAATGCGGACTCGACATCGCGAGTCCGGTACACCGTGCTGAAGCGCCGGCCGATCAGGTCGACACCGGCCTCCTCGAAGGCTGTGCGGGCTTCGGCGGGATTCCGCTCGAAGTGCAGGATCCCCGACGGCTCGAAGGTGCCGAAATCCTCTTCGTGGTAGCTCATGCCGTACGGGTCGCCCGACGGGGACTTACCTGTCGCTCGGCGCATGATCCCGTCGGGGTCGAGCGGCAGATCGAGCAGATCGTCGGGGGCGATGATCCGGTACTTGTCGAGCGGTGGAATCTGCAGGTCGAGCGTCTTCCTGATCTTGGTGGCCAAGCCGGCGGAGTCGGGTGTCTCCTGCGACATGCTGACCGCGATCACGAAGGGGCCGTGCGCCTGGAAGGCGCTGACCGCGGTGCCGTCCTTGCTCGACCCGTTGGCCTCGGAATATCCCGGAATCGTCACCGGCTGCCGTTCGCCTGACGTGCTCACCTGATACATCGCAGCGGCCGCGTTCTTGCTGTCCTGCGCGGTCGCGAAGTGCAGCACGCTCAGGTGCAAGCCCTTGGTGTCTCGCACGCTGCCGTTCGTCCGCGATGCGGTGACACCGGCGATGAAGTTGTTGTCGCTCACCGCGGCCTTGAATGTCTCAGGGAGGCCGTCGTCTTTCGACATGTCCGTACCATCGGCGAACACCCTGGTGGTGACCCGCATCGTCAGTTCGGGGTCGACGTCGATCGTTGGGATGAGGACGTTGAGCAGGCGGCGCCCCTCGATCAATCTCACCGTTTTCGCCGTGTCGGAGTACTTCAACTCGAACGTGGTCGGCTCGGTGACGGTCGCGCCGGTTGTGAGCGCTGCCAGGTCGACCGGTGTCATCCCGGGCTTCGCCTGGCCGGAAATAGGTGCCGCACAACCGGACCCGACGATCAGAATCGTGAGCAGCCCAGCCAGCCGCAGGGTGTTCTTCATGTCGGGCATCCTCATCGGCGGGTGAGTAGAACGTATTGCGCGGCAACCTGCTGGTGGAGATCCTGCAAGTTCTTGTCGCGAATCTGCACGGCGTAACGGTCGACCTGCAGGTAGCAGATGTGATCGGCGGTCTTCACCTCGCCCTGTGACTCGTAGGTGATGGCTCGGCAGGCGACCGCATCGCCCAGCTCCTCGGGAGCGGGCGCCTCGATGGCGTCCTCGTCCGGCGCTTTCCACTCGGTGAACAGGTTCTTCGCACCCGCCGCGGTGGTGGACCGGAAGACGACGGTGTCGCCGAAAGAGATCAAGTCGATGCCGTGCTCGGTGAAGGTGCTCAGCAACTCGGCATCGGGCTCGAGGAACAAGCTCAGCGCGCCGCGCCCGGTGAAGTATCCGTCAGGCTGGGCCCGGGACGGTGCCGACGCATCCGAAGGCAGAGTTCGGCCGAGTAGCCCGGTCGGGTCGAGGGGTACTCGTTCGAGCTGGTCCGACGGGGTCGGCACGAATTTGTCCAGCAGCGGTATCTGCACCTCGAGTGCTCGCTCGACCTGTGCCTGCAGCGAGGGCAGGTCCGGTGCGCGGGTCTCGTCGTCGAGCTTCATGAAGATCACGTAGCGGTCGTGGACCGTCCAGGAACCGATGGAGGAGACCGACGGCCGCCAGTGCGCGTAGGTCTTCGGGTACTTGGTGATCGACACCTTCTCGTTGTCGCTGTTGTAGGTGAAGTCGTCGTGCTCGAGGATCGGAGCGACCGTCTCGGCGGTCTTGGCATCGGGGAAGATCAGGACCGAGAGGTTGAGGCTGCGTCGGGGGTTGCCTCCGGTCGGCTCGGTCGCCCAGGAGTTCAGCCAGCCGGCGACCAGATCTTCGGCGACCTCGTCAAAGGTGTCGTTGATGATGAGCTTGCCCAGACCCTTGCGATTCAGCACGACCTGAGTGGGGTGGATCAACGTTTCCTTGCGATTGTCGTAGACATAGGCAGGGTCGATCTCGAACGGCATCGCCACATAGTCCGCGAGACGCTGGGCCTCCCAGGCCCGCCCCTGGTTCAGGCTCTTGGCGTTGCCGACCGTGCGCGGTTGGGTCTGGTAGTTGCCGAAATCGAGTCCCGCAGTGTCTGGTTCGCTCCGAGAGGCACTGCCCGAGACCTGCGATCCACACCCTGCGACGAATACGGCGACTGCCGTCAGTACCGCTAAGCGCGTGATCGATGCATGACGGTTGAGCCTCAAGCTCTCCCCCTCCAACTGACTAACTGATCCGATCGTGGGCCGACTCGGTCCGAGTCACAGCCCACCCCGTCCCCGGTGATCTGGTTCGCGGGCATAGTAGCGCACCCTTCGCCAGCGCAACCATGTCAGACGACCGGGGGAATCCCACCCTGGTGCCGCGGCACACTCCGATTCTTACTTGATGCGGCTCTGCAGGATTGGGACCAGCCGGGACAGCAGGGTTTGTTCGGAGTTCGATGTCCAGGTGCGGATCGCGGTGACGGTGATCGGGTCGTCGATGGGGATCACAGTCGCGCGGGATCCGGTGATCTGGAAGGGGAGGCCGAGGAGGCCGCCGCCGCCGGCTTTCGCGTCGCTGCGGACGGCGAGGATGTAGGTGTCTTCGGCGGCGTTGATACGGTCGGCTGACGTGGTGACCGGGCGTGGGGATGGTTCTTCGCCGGTCTTGATGTAGTTGAAGTTGTAGATGAGGCCCAGGTCTTCGAGGAATTTCGTCGGGAGGGTGCCGCCGAGGTAGGTGGCGATTTTGTTGTCGGCGTCCACGTCGACCATCAGGACCGTTTTGCCCGCGAAGGCGGGGTTGGCTGCTCGGGCCTGCTCGATCGGGGTTCCGGTCGCCTGGGTGGCGGTGGTCGGGGCCGGAGCTGAGGCGGGAGAGCCACCTCCGGATGCCCAGATTCCGACCCCGGCGGCGACGGCAACGACGGCGGCCACTGCGCCGAGCGAGAGCACGAGCTTGCTTGTCGAACTCTTCTGCGCGCTACCGGAGTTCGCCGGGCCCTGGGCGGTGAACGCTTCTGTGCGGGCCGAACTCGACCACTGCGTCGGTGTCTGGATCGGATAGGTCGGTGACGTGTGGTTGCCGGTGGGGTTGGATCCGGGGACGAGCGCGGCGGCGACGGCGTCGGTGAATTCCCGGCAGGTGGCGAAACGCTCGTTCGGATTCTTCGCCATGGCGCGGGCGATGACGTAGTCGATGGCGGGCGGCAAACCGGGGCGCATGCTGGTCGGGCGCGGTGGCGGCTCGTGCAGGTGACCCATCATCACCATGGCCGGTTGCGTTGCGGGGTAAGGGTTCTGGTTGGTCAGGAGCTTGTAGAACGCGCAGGCCAGGCTGTAGATGTCGGCGCGGTGGTCGAGGTGGCCGCCGGAGAGCTGCTCCGGGGGCGCGTAGGCGATGGTCGCGAGGAAGCTGCCGGTCTGGGTGAGCTCGGAGGCGTCGTCGGTCGACTTCGCGACGCCGAAGTCCGTGAGCAGCACCCGCTCGTCGTCGCCGTAGGTTTCCGACAGCAGGAAGTTCGCCGGTTTGACGTCGCGGTGCAGCAGGCCGCGGTGATGGGCGAAGTCGAGGCCCTTACCGACCTCGGTGGTGATGCGCAGCGCGCGCAGCGGGGTCATCGCGTGCGGGTCGCGCGCGAGTTCGGCTGCGGCGTCGGTGCCTTCGACGAACTGCATCGCGATCCAGAGCTGGCCGTGCTCTTCGCCGCGGTTGTAGACCGAGACGATATTGGGGTGGTCCAGGCCTGCCGCGAGGTTGGCTTCACGCTCGAACCTGGCACGGAACTCGGGGTCACGGCTGAGCTCGGCGCTGAGGATCTTGAGCGCGTCGGTGCGGGGCAGGCTCGGGTGATCGGCCAAATAGACCGAGCCCATGCCCCCTGCGCCGATCTTGCGGACGATTCGGTAGCCACCGACGATGGTGCCCGGGCTCATCGCCATCTCTCACGATCTCCTGACTCGTTGCTGCACTGCCCTGCTCCGGCGGGAACATACTGGCCGCCGCCAGTCATCACGTCAACGGCTGTTCGCGAACATGGCGTACTGCGCCGCCGCGCGTTGCTGGGCGTCGAGAAGCTGTTCGCTGCTGACGATTCCGACGTACCGGTGGTAGGCGACGATGCAGCTGAACCGCTTCTTCGCGGCGAATCTCTTGTTCTCCACACAGGCGGAATCGGCGAGGTTGGGCGGGGGCGCCACGTCCGTTTCGGTCCGCCAGGGGAAGAGCTTGTCGGTGACCGCTCGGCGCGCCGTCGCGGCGTCGGGGGTGCGGATGCCGATCGAGCCCCAGGACACGGCGACCTGCTGGGGGTTCATCTTCGAGAGCTGCTGGTCGATGTACTGGCGGTCGTCGGGGAGGGGACCGCCGGAATGGTGCACGGCGCCTCGTTTGCCGCCGACGAAGAAGTACGTGGAATCGGGCTTCGTCAGCTCGTCCGGGTTGAGGGTGCGCATCAGCACGTGCTCGGGGTCCCAGGGCAGGGCCATGATCTGCTCGTCGGTCAGCGGGGTGGTTTCGGCCAGTGCCTCGATCTGCTTGGTGTAGGCGCTCTCGGCGAGGGTGGTGAGCGCGGCCAGGTCGGGGGTCGCCACCGACAGCAGGAAGGCGATCACATAGGGGCCGTGCGGGAGCACGGTGCGCAGGAAGGGCGAATCGGGCCGCCACTGTGAATGAGCCGCAGGATATTTCGGTAGCGTCACCGGCTGGTTGCGGCCCTCTTTGGCGGCGAAGTCGGTGTCGTGGAATTCCCTGGCCGCCGCGGTAGCGCGTTCGGCGTCGGGGAACTGGAAGACCATCGTCGTGGCGGTGAGCCGGTTGTCGTCCTTCTTGGACGGCCAGTCGCTGCCGCTGACGTTGGGGGTGATGTCCTTCGACGCGCCGCTGGAATGGAAGCCGTAGAGCATCTTGTGCTTCTGTGCGATGGCCTGCATCGCGGTGCTGTCGCCGAGTTCGTCGGGCAAGAAACGGGCGTGGTTGGAATTGGCGCGGTTGCCGTAGATCATCTGCGGGTCGATGTCATAGGCGTGGATCGTGTGGTCGGCGAGCCGCATCGACGCCACCTTGTCCATGTCGTAGAACGCGGGCACTGGATCGTCGTCGTGGGCATTGACCGGCTCGGTGGGGTAGGAGCCCACGTCGAGGGTCCGGACATCGATCTCGCCGGGCACGCCGGTGCCGGACACGGTGGAACCGCAGGCCGTCAGGACTGTTGTCAGAACGGCCGCGAGCACGATGGTCGTGGTGCGCTTGGACATGGTCATCGGGCGTTCACCAGCAATGCGTATTGGGCGGCGATGCGCTGTTGGACATCGAGGAGCTGGTTGGACCAGACGTACGCGGCGTAGCGGTCATGCGACACCGCGCAGTAGAAGCGGACCGCCAGCCGTTCCCTGCCGATGTACTCCTTGCATCGGGCACTCGGCAGGTTCTTCGGCGACTCGACGGCGGTGAACTTGCGGGTCAGGCCGCCGAGTTCGTCGCGGACAGCCTGGGCACCCGCGATATCGCGAGCGCGGTACACCTCGGAACCGTCGTTGGCATACAGGTCGACGCCGTTGTCGTCGATCATCTTTCCCCTGCTCACCGGGTTGGAGGAGAAGTGGCGGGCAGTGCGGCCGGCGTACACACCGGGCGGGTTGGTCCACGAATCCTCGCGGGGGCGTGGCGCGGTGCGGCCGAGCATGCCGTCGCGGTCCCGCTGCAGCGTCATGAGCTGGTCGGCGGGCATAGGAGTGAACTTCGCGACCGAGGGCAAGATGGTGTCGAGGCTCTTGCTGACCAGGTCGACCAGCGCCTGCTTGTCGACCTTTTCCAGCCAGATCTTCAGATAGTCGAAGAACCAGGTGTAGACAACGAGATGACCGATCGCGAACCAGGAACCGATCGACTGCTGGTCGGGCTGCCAATGTGCTTTCGCCGCAGGATAACCGGGAATTTCGATCGGCTGATTGTTCGGCGCGTAGCCGAAGTCGAGCTGTTCCAGTGCGGTCGCGGCGGTGGCGGCCTTCTGCGCGTCGGGGAAGATCATGACGGCATTGACCATGTCGATGCCCATGTTCAGGGGCTCGGTCTCCGCGGAGCTCACGAATCCACCGATGAAATCGGGTGCGATCTCGGCGAACCGGTCGACTGCCATGATCTTGCCCAGTGACGCCTCGGGATCGATGAACACCGAAGCGATGAACGGATTGCTGTGGACGAAGCGCGGATCGATATCGGCGGGAGACGGCACGAAATCACCGAGCCGCTCGGCTTCGACGAACCGCGCCTGATCCATGTTCGCGACCACCCCGACCTGACGCGGTTGTGTGGGGTAGCCACCCACGTCGAGAGTCGCGAGATCCACCGGAACGTCGGTGGCCGCCGACGCACCCTCACCGGAACCGCACGCGACGACGGTCGTCAGCAGTGCGGCCGCAAGCACGGCACAGGCTGGTCTGGTGGCTCGCAACGCGATCATCCCTCCCCGAAACGATGGTCGGCGGAATACTACGTGACCTGATCCGGGAAGGGAGGGGCCGATCTTTTACAAACTGTTGGCCAGCAGCGCGTACTGGGCGGAGATCTTCTGGCGGACATCGGGCTCCTGATCGGAGCTCACGATGCCCAAGTAGCGCTTGTACGGCACATAGCAGCGGTATTTGAATTCCTCTTCGGCGTCGCCCTGGTTGTTGAGTTGCAGGCACTTGGCGCCGGGGATATCGGCAGGGGCGGGGAGGGTGTCGTAGTGGCCCGCGGTGTCGATGAGGCCGTTCATCAGGGCCTGAGCGGCGGCGAAATCGCGGACGCGGGTGATGGAGCCGCCGTCGACGAGGGCGATGTTCTCGGCGCCGGTGGAGTCGACGAGGCGCTGGCGGGCGGTCTGGTCGTCGGCGTTGTTCACCAGGTGGGCCGGGCTGTAGACGGCGAACGAATGCTGGTCGGGGTCAAGGCCAGCGCGGTCCTTCACGACGGCCCTGGCGAGCAGGCGTTCGGGGTCGATCGGGAGGTCTTCGAGCTTGTCGATGGGGGTGGGGGTGAATGTGCCGAGCTGGGTCAGCGCGGCGGCGAGGGTTTTGTCGACCCAGGAGGTGAGGTCGGTGGCGTCGGCGCGCGGTCGCTGGATGAACAGCGAGATCACGAACTCCTTGTGCGCCAGGAACGCGCCGATCGTCGGCACGTTCGGACGCCAATGCACGTAGGCCTCCGGGTATTTCGTGGAGGCGAGCTTGCGGTTGTCGGGGGAGACCGCCAGGTCGACGTCCTCGAGTTCTCTGGCGGCGAGCGTGGCCGAAGCGGCATCGGGGAACCGGAAGACCGCGGTGGTGACGGCGGTCGCGTCGGACGCGGGGCGCTTCTGACCTTCCGGATCGGGTTTGTCGGAGCCGAGCGCGGCATAGCCGGTCACGAATTTGCGGTTCTCCAGAACGGGTTTGGAGACGTTGGCGACGAAGTCGAGCGCCCGCTCCACATCGGGGACGACGGTGCCGCCGCGGCCGTACGACAGCGACGAGTCGATCCGCACGGCGGGAACCACCGCCGCCGACATCCGGGTTCCCTCGACGAGCGCGCCCTTGCTGCCCGCGGTGTCGTCGTAGCTGTGCCGGTCGATGGCGTAGGTGCCCGTTTCCAGGCCGCGCACATCGGGTTCGGCGGCGACCGGTGTGCCGCTGACCGCACAGCCGGTGAGCGCGGCGGTCATCGTGGCGCAACAGAGTGCGGACGCGATCCGGATCTTGGTCGAATAGATCATCAGTTGCCCCTTGATGTTCCTCCCGCAGTACCTGTGAAGTTACCGGAGGAACGCCGCCCAGGGGGCCCTAAGTGGGCGGGTTTGCCATAGTCTGGAGTACATGGCGACGACCCTGCTGCGCGGTTCCGGTGGAGGCCGATACCTGTGAGGGATCGGCAGGTCGAAGTCGTGCTCGGAAGTCATGCGGTCGCGCGCGTCGCGGGCGCGGTGATCGTGGTGGCTCATCGCGGGCACGGCAGACTCACTCCCGACGACACCGCGGCGGTCGCGCTGGAATCGCTGGCCGAGCTGGTGCGCGCCGCCGCCGAGGACGAACCGGCCGGTCCCGGTGCGGTGGTCGCGCGGGAGGCGACCCGCTGGCTCATGAAGTACGCCGAACAGATCTCGCCGGGCACGCCGATCGATTTCGGGGTGCTCTCGGCCGCGGCCAACGGCGGGGTGGCGATCTTCCTGCACGGCGCGGTCACCGCGGTACTCGCCGGCGACGGCACCACCGAGTACTACCGCGGCAGCGACGCCGCGTTCACCGTCGACCGGGTGGCCTCCGAGCCGACCAGGGCGGTCGCGCTTTTCGTCGACGACGCCAAGGGCCGCATCCCCGATCTGCCGCCGGAACGCGGCGTGGGGTGGCTGGTCGAGGGGATCGCGCAGGCCGGTGGCGCTGTCGTGTGGTCCAACGGAGTGCGGTCGCGGGTCCGCACGGCCGAGCCCGCGGGCGAGACGCGCAGGCCGCCGCCCACCGCCCGGATCGATCGGGAACCGCGTCCCACGCAGGCGGATTCGCGTCCGGCCGAACCGCCCGGCACCGGCATGCAGCCCGCGACGTCGATGATGGACGCGGCGACCAGCGCGACCGGACCGGCGCATTCGGCGGTCGACCCGTATTCGGTTGCGCCGCCCGCCGATCCACACAATGCCGAGACCCGGCTCGCGGGCACCAACCCGGCGCCCGAACCCGACCCTGACCTGCAGCGACGACTGGAGGCGACCGCGCGGTCGACGGTGCTCACGGTCAAGGTGATGGGATTCAAGTGCGCGCGTGCGCATCCCAGCGATCCGCGCGCGGCGTTCTGCACCGTGTGCGGCATGCCGGTCGACCAGACCCAGGCGCTCGCCGAAGTAATACGCCCGCCGCTCGGCATGCTTGTCCTCGACGACGGCATGACCTACCTGCTGGCCGCCGACGCGGTGATCGGTCGCGACCCGGAGAATTCCGAGGCGGCCCAGCGCGGCCTCATCCCGCTGCGTGTGGACGACACCTCCGGCGGTATGTCCCGGGCGCATGCCGAGGTGCACCTGGTGAATTGGGACGTCCAGCTCATCGACCGAGGGTCGACCAACGGCACCCGCTCCCGCCTGCCGGGTTACCGCGACTGGGTCCGGCTCACGCCGAACCAGCCGATGGTGCTGATCCCTGGCACCGAGGTGATGATCGGTAATCGGGTGCTGCGGTACGAGCCCGCCGCACCACCGCCGTTCGGTTGATCGGCGGGACCGGCGTATTCGTGCAATTCACCGGTCGCCAATCAGATATCTGACTGAACGAGGTCCAATCGCACGATTTCGCCGGGCCTAGCTATACCGCGACAAGCACGTCGTCTCGCCGTTGAGAACTCCCGCCCGGAACGCATCGACCCGCGAGAACCCGCTCGGGACGGTCTTCCCCTCGGCATCGCTGGCGGCCAGACCGTCGGTGAGCAGGCCGGACACCGCTTCGTCGAGGTCGCCGGCGGAGAGCTGGATGTCGCCCTGGCCGACCGGACGGCCGGGCTGGGCGAGCTTGCCGGTGACCACACCGGACAGACAAGCCGCGCGCAGGCCGGTCTTCGCTCCGGTCAGCTGCTGGCCTTGGCTGCGCTGGACGGCGAGGGTGTAGCGCGAGATGAACACGATGTAGCCGTTGTAGTCGCCGCTGACCTTCACCGGGAGCGGGCCGTCGTCCTCGGTGTCGACCGAGCCGCGTTCGGCGAGGCCGGGCACGTCGGTGGCGATGACGTTCTTGGCGGGGCAGTAGGTGACAGGTTCGGTGACCGCTCCGTCCTTGCAGTCGATCCGGGCGCCGGCGTAGTCGTAGGACGGAGCGTCGCGGACCGGCAGGATGGCCTGCAGTGCCTTGCTCAGTTCGACCAGGTTGGCCTGGGAGACCGGGAACTCGCCGCGGCCCTGATCGCCGGAGAAGCTCTGCGGCAGGTTGCCCCGGCGCTGGTCGATCTCCTCGTCGTCGATGCCCTTGCAGCCGCGCGGGCCGTCGGTGAAGCCGATCTGCACGGCGGTGACCCGCTCGAACGCCGAACCATGCACGCTCTCGGGATCGTCCGGGTCGGAGTCGCGGATCGAAACAGTCGCGGCCAGAACGGAATTCAGGCCGTCGGAAGTATTGATCGTGAAGTGTTTCGACTTGCCCTCGGCGACGTGCCGCATGAACGCGCCCGCGAAGCAGTCGGCCTGCTGTTCCTTGACCAGCACCGGCGTCTTCTTGGTGACGAGCTTGGCCATGGTCTGGATGGCGTGCCCGTACTCGTGGGCCAGCACCATGACCACCGACATCTTCCCGAAGGTCTCGGTCATGGTGGGCAGCAGCATGGCACGGTCCCACCCGATGGAGTTGTCGCTGCGGCAGTAGGCGGCGTTGACCAGGTGGTAGGTGGTCTCCTTGCAGAACTCGATCGCCTGGTTGCGGGAGGCGCGGGCGTTCCAGGAGATCAGCTTCTCCACCGGCTCGAAGGTCTCGCCGCGGAACTCGGCGCCGAACACGGACTGCCAGTAGACCTGGATGTCGTCGATCGCGTTGAGCGCCAGCGCGTCGACGTCACCACCGTCGCCGTTGGACGCGGTGAGCGTCGAATCGGGGACCCCCGGTCGCGGCCCGTTCGGCCCGCCGGTCGTCGGCAATCCCGCCACCTGGAACGGGTCGTCGTAGATCGAGACGCCGTGGCCATCGATCGCCCGCGTGCAACCCGCGCTCAGCAGTGCGCATAGCACGGCCGTGATCGCAACGAGCACTTGGCCTTTCATCTATTCCCCCTGGTCGGCCGGATACAGGTCGCCGGATCGGGACAGCAAGCCGTCTCGGGGGCACCGCCGATGTCCGGGCGATGGCATAGTATCCGCTCCATGTCTTCACCGGGGGCGCAGACCATCACCGTGCGCCATGATGGAACCGAACGAGTCTTCGAAGCGAGTCAGCAGATCACCATGGGCCGCGCGCCCGAGGTGACCCTGTTCGTGGACAGTCCGCTGGTCTCGCGCGTGCACGCCACTCTGCGCTTTCAGAACGGAGCCTGGGTACTCGCCGACAACGGCAGTACCAACGGCGTTTTCGTCGACGCGCGCAAGCTGAGTCAGCCCGTGTCGATCGACCGGCCGACCCAGGTGCGCCTCGGCGACGCGATCAGTGGCCCGCTGCTGCATCTGGTGCCCGCCGCGCCCGCCTCGCGTCACGCCGCCACCATGGTGGCGCCGCCGTCGCAGCCGCAGCAGCAGCATCGCCCGCCGCAGCGTCCGCAGCAGCCCTTCCCGCCGCAGTCCAGACCGGCCCCGCACCAGCAGCCGCAGTTCACGCCCACCTCGCAGTTGCCGTCGCAGCCGATGGCACCGCAGGACAACATCAACATGACCCGCCGCGCCGACTCCTCGATGCTGCCGCCGGTGCGCAAGGCAGCCTCCACCGAGCCGGTCGCCCGTGGCGATCGCATCCCGCCCGGCGGCCTGAGTATCGGCCGTACCTCAGACAACCAGATCGTGGTGAACGATCCGCTGGCCTCGCGCCAGCACGCGCGCCTGGTGTCCTCGGCCGAGGGGCTGGTCATCGAGGACCTGGGGTCGGCCAACGGCACGTTCGTCAACGGTCATCGTCAGCAGCGCACCGTGCTGCGCGAGCGCGACATCGTCACGATCGGCAATATCGACTTCGTCGTCACCCAGGGCGCGCTGGCGCATCGGCAGAAGCCGGTCGCCGAGCTGGGCCTGACGGTGCACGGGGTCGGCTTCACGGTCGAGGGCAACAAGCAACTGCTCGTCGATGTCAACATGCAGGCCGGTCGTGGCACGCTCACCGCGCTGATCGGCCCGTCGGGTGCGGGCAAGTCGACGCTGTCGAAGCTGATCGCGGGCAGCACCCAGCCCTCCGGCGGTGTGGTCACCTTCGAGGGCCGCAACCTGCACGCCGAGTACGAGGCGCTGCGCTCCCGCATCGGCATGGTCCCGCAGGACGACGTGCTGCACCGCCAGCTCACCGTCCGCCAGGCGCTCGGCTTCGCCGCCGAACTGCGGCTGCCGCCCGATACCACCAAGGCCGACCGGCAGCAGGTGATCGACGGTGTGCTGAAGGAGCTTTCGCTCACCCAGCACGCCGACACCCGCGTCGACCGGCTCTCCGGTGGCCAGCGCAAGCGCGCGTCGGTGGCGATGGAGCTGCTCACCGGTCCGTCGCTGCTGATCCTGGACGAGCCGACCTCTGGCCTCGACCCGGCGCTGGACCGGCAGGTCATGCAGATGCTGCGCGAGCTGGCCGACGCCGGTCGCGTGGTCATCGTGGTGACCCACTCGGTGGCCTGCCTGGACATGTGCGACCAGGTGGTGCTGCTCGCGCCGGGTGGCAAGACCGCTTTCGCCGGTCATCCCGGTGGCGTCGGCGCCGCGCTCGGCACGTCGGACTGGGCGGAGATCTTCGCCAAGGTCGCGGCCAACCCGGATCAGGCCTTCGCGGCCTACCGGTCCAGGCAGGCCTACGTTCCGCCACCGCCGCCACCCCAGCCGCTGCAGCGCGGCAACGCGGGCGCGCCGCCGCAATCGAGCGGGATGCGTCAGTTCAGCACCCTCGCGCGCAGGCAGTTGCGGCTGATCTTCGCCGACCGCGGTTACCTGGCGTTCCTCGTGGTGCTGCCGTTCATCCTCGGCGCGTTGTCGCTGGTGGTGCCGGGTAGTGACGGTTTTACCGAGGGCCCGCTGATCGCCCAGCCCGACGGTTCGTTCGCGCGGTCCAGCGGTGGTGAGGCACAGCAGCTGCTCGTGGTGCTCATCCTCGGCGCGTGCTTCATGGGCGCCACGCTCACCGTGCGTGACCTGGTCGGCGAGCGGTCGATCTTCCACCGTGAGCGCGCGGTCGGCCTGCTGCCGTCGGCGTATCTGATGGCCAAGATCGTGGTGTTCAGCGTGACCGCGTTCCTGCAGTCGGCGGTGCTGGTCGGCATCACGCTGATCGGCAAGAAGGCGCCGCCGGAGGGCGCGCTGATCCCGAACGGCAGCGTCGAGCTGTACCTGGTCATCGCGATGACCGCGGTCTGCTGCGTGGTGTTCGGTCTGCTGATGTCGAGCCTGGCCAAGTCCAACGAGCAGGTCATGCCGATGCTCGTGGTGATGATCATGGTGCAGCTGGTGATGGCGGGCGGTCTGATCCCGGTGACCGACCGGGCCGGCCTCGAACAGGTGTCGTACCTGTTCCCCTCGCGCTGGGGTTATGCCGCGGGGGCGTCGACGGTGGACCTGCGCGAGCTGGTCATCGGTGCGCAGGAGGACGCGCTGTGGGAACACAAGCCGGGCATCTGGATCCTCGACATCGTGCTGCTCATCGTGATCACCTCGATCCTGGCGGCGATCACCTGGAGCCGCCTGCGCCTGAAGAAGTCCCAGGCATGAGCGGTCAGCGCCCGGAGGAGGCAGCTCGCGTAACCACGGAGGGCGCCCGAGCATGCCTGAATGGACGCAGCATGAGCGATCGCGAGGTCAGGGCCATATCGGCGGGCATGATGCGCGTGTCGCTCGCCGACCGGGCACACTTGAGCCTGTGACCGTTCGAGTTGGGGCCCTGCATCTGGGGTGGGATGTGGTGTCCGTTGCCGCGGGCGGCGGTGAGACTCCGATCCGCCCGGTTCAGGTGGAGGGCACCTACACCCCACCCGCCTACCTCCTCGCCGACGCGGCGGGCAGGTTGCACACCGCAGGCGTCGACCGGCAGCGGCCGGACCTCGGCATGGCGATCGCCGACGTGCGCGACATCCTCGGGCACCCGCAGATCGTGATCGCCGGCGCCACCTGGCCCGCGGAGCTGGTGTTCCGGGCCAGGCTGTACAACCCGCTGGCCGCGGTCGGCAAGTACCTGCGCGGTAAGCCGCAGCTGGTCGCGCTGCCGTACCCGGACACCTGGCCGGAGGAGAAGGTCGAGACCTACGCCGCGCTCGTCGAGCAGCTCGACGTGGTCGTCGAGCCGCTGCCGGAGAGCGTCGCGCTGTCGGGTTACGTGCGCGCGCTCGGCCTGGTCTCGCCGCCGAGCGAGCGGCATCGCAACGGCATCGGCGCCACCGGCGTGTACTCCGACGGCCGCACCCTGCTGGTCGTCGCGGTGCACGGCGACGACGAACAGCCCACCGAATCGGTGGAGGTCGCCGTCGGTGCCGAGGCGCTGCGCGACGCCCGCTCGGCCGACAATGTGGTGATCGAGGCGATGGCGGCGGCCCGCTCGATCGGCGCCGACACCTCGACGGTGCTGCTGGCGGGCAATGTCTGCTTCAACGACGCGCTGCGGCTGGCCTTCCAGAACCACCTCGGCCAGCGCCTGCACGTGGCCGATCATCCGATGCACGCGCTCGTGCTCGGCGCGGCGCACCTGCTGGTCACCGAGCCGGAACTCGACGAAGACGACTATCCGGAGTCCCAGCACCCGGGCCAGGGCTATGCCGCGCAGGTCGGCTGGGGCGCCCCGCCCGCGGCCCCGACCACCGGTCAGCCCCCGAGTCCGGCCGGTTTCGTCGCCGGTCCGCCCGCGCAGTCCGGCGGGCGGCACGCGCTCGACGAACCCGACGACGACGAGCGCAGGGGCAGGCTGCTCGGCAAGATGAAGAAGGGCTTCTTCGGAGCGCCGGCCGTGGTCGGCGCGGTCGCGCTCGCCGCGACCGCCTGGCACGTGGGCGCCACCGGTCCCGCGGCCGCGGCCAAAGGCGAGTTCGTGAGCTGCGCGTTCACCCCGTACGCGAACACGGTCCCGCCCGAGGGCATCGCGAGCGCGCGCGGTGGCGGGCTGATCGAGGACCAAGCCTGCGTCACCCCCGGCATCGACACGCTGCGCTACCTCATCCCGGGGCCCGCGGGCGCGACCGATCCAGGCCCGCCGGTGGCGATCTAGCTCAGCGCCCGATTGTGGTGGCGTCATGCGTAGCTGGTATCGTTGCTCGCTGGCGTGTGGAACGTCGAACCGTTCGCGGATCGGCGTCTCCTCGATGTCCCGGGTCTCCACCGGCCGCCGGGACGCTCTCGACCACACCCGTGGCCGGCAACACCGACGACAGACAGGGAACGACTGTGCCTACGTACAGCCCCAAGGCAGGTGACGTCACCCGCAAGTGGTACGTCATCGATGCCACTGACGTAGTCCTCGGCCGTCTCGCCGTGCAGGCCGCTGGCCTGCTGCGCGGCAAGGGCAAGCCGACCTACGCACCGCACGTCGATGGTGGCGACTTCGTCATCATCATCAACGCGGACAAGGTTGCCATCTCCGGCAACAAGAAGCAGGACAAGCTGATCCACCACCACAGCGGACACCCGGGCGGCCTCAAGTCGCGCACTGTCGGCGAGGTGTTGGCGACCCGTCCCGATCGTCTCGTGGAGAAGGCCGTCAAGGGCATGATCCCGAAGAACAAGCTGGGTAACGCGATCGCGGGCAAGCTGAAGGTCTACGCAGGCCCGAACCACCCCCACGCCGCGCAGCAGCCGGTTCCGTTCGAGATCAAGCAGGTGGCCCAGTGACCGCTCCTGAAGAGTTCAACGAAGAGTTCGACGCGGTCGACGAGACCGTGGTCGAGGTTGTCGAAGACGGCGAAGGCTACGAAGCCGAGTACGCCGAAGAAGCCACCTACGCCCCGATCGTGATCGATCGCCCGGTGCAGACCGTCGGCCGCCGTAAGGAAGCCGTCGTTCGCGTGCGCCTGGTTCCCGGCTCGGGCAACTTCGAGCTCAACGGCCGCACCATCGAGGATTACTTCCCGAACAAGGTGCACCAGCAGCTCGTGAAGTCCCCGCTGGTCACCGTCGAGCGTGTCGAGAGCTTCGACATCTACGCTCGCCTGGTCGGTGGCGGCCCCTCGGGTCAGGCAGGCGCCCTGCGTCTGGCTATCGCCCGTGCGCTGATCGAGGTCACCCCGGAGGATCGTCCCGCGCTCAAGCGTGCCGGCTTCCTGACCCGTGACCCGCGTGCCACCGAGCGTAAGAAGTACGGTCTGAAGAAGGCCCGTAAGGCGCCTCAGTACTCGAAGCGCTGATTTACGCACTGCCGGCCACCGTCTTTCGCATTCGCTAGGTATGCTCCCCGCGAGAGCGGGGATGAGCCCGGTCGGCGGAGCACGTGTGCGAGAGCAGGCTTCCAGCACGGCTGGTTGCCTGCTCTCGTGCTGTATTCGGGGACCTACTACAAGTAGAGGGTTTTATGGGACGGCTGTTCGGCACCGACGGTGTTCGAGGACTCGCCAACGAGTCGTTGAGCCCGGAACTGGCGATGCGCGTCGCGGGCGCGGCCGCGCAGGTGCTCTCGCGCGGCAAGAAGCGCGCGGTCGCGGTCCTCGGCCGTGATCCGCGGGCCAGCGGCGAGATGCTCGAGGCCGCGGTGACCGCGGGCCTGACCTCGGCGGGTGTCGATGTCCTCTCGGTCGGCGTGCTGCCGACCCCGGCCGTGGCGTACCTGACCGGCCTCTACGACGCGTGCTTCGGCGTGATGATCTCCGCCTCGCACAATCCCATGCCCGACAACGGGATCAAGATCTTCGCGGCGGGCGGGCACAAGCTCGACGACGCCGTGGAACAGCGGATCGAAGCCCTGATCGCCGAAGGCGTCACCGTGCGCCCGACCGGCGCGGGCATCGGCCGCGTGCGCGGCGACTACACCGTCGAGGGCACCCACGAACGCTATGTCGAGCATCTGCTCGAATCCACCGGCCAGGACCTGTCCGGGCTGACCGTCGTCGTCGACTGCGCGCACGGCGCGGCCGCCGAGGTGGCCCCGCAGGTGTATCGGGAGGCGGGCGCGACGGTGATCGCGATCAACGCCGAGCCCAACGGCCTCAATATCAACGACGGCTGCGGGTCGACCCACCTCGAGGCCGTGCGCGCCGCGGTCCTCGAGCACGGCGCCGACCTCGGCATCGCCCTCGACGGCGACGCGGACCGCTGCCTCGCGGTGGACGCCGCGGGCGAGATCGTCGACGGTGACGCGATCATGGCCGTGCTGGCGCTGGCGATGCGCGATGCGGGTGAGCTCGTCGGCAACACCCTGGTCGCGACCGTGATGAGCAACCTCGGCCTGCACATCGCCATGCGCGCCGCCGAGATCACCGTGCTCACCGCCGCCGTCGGCGACCGCTATGTGCTCGAGGAACTGCGCCGCGGCGGCTACAGCCTGGGCGGCGAACAGTCGGGTCACGTGGTGTTCCCGCGCTACGGCACCACCGGTGACGGTGTGCTCACCGGGCTGCGGCTGATGGCGCGGATGGCCCAGACCGGGCGCCCGCTCGGCGAGCTGGCCGCGGTGATGAGCACCGTGCCGCAGGTGCTGGTGAACGTGCCGGTCAGCGACAAGGCGGCCGTCGCCGCCGACCCCGAGGTGCGCGAAGCGGTCGCCGAGGCCGAGCGGGTGCTCGGTGAGTCCGGCCGGGTGCTGTTGCGGCCCAGCGGAACCGAGCAGCTGGTGCGGGTGATGGTCGAGGCCACCGATCCGGCGCAGGCGCGCCAGCTCGCCGACGATCTGGCCAAGCAGGTCGCGGCGGTCTAGTTCTATCTGGCGGGGCGCGCCGGGTCCATCTACTATCGGCTTACGCCGTATTTGACCTGTGTGCTGGTGGCGAGTGTGCTGCTTGGCGCACCGGACAGTTTGGCGCGCAACACGATTCGAAGGGGGCGATTCATGGTGCCGCCGCTGCCTGCCCGGAACTACCGCGACGAGGACCGCTACCCGGTCGACTACGATCCGTATCACCGCTGTGGTGGGGCGTGTGGCAGGCCGGGGTGTCGTGAGGTGCCGCAAGGGTATTCGCACACCGTCCCGATCCGGGACGAGGGTTACGGCCAGCCGGTCGAGCACTACGAGCCGGTCCCCGAACCGTCGCGCGGGTATTCGTTCCCCGTGCCACGGGTGCCGCGCTCGCGGTCGCTGATCGTTGTCGTCGCGATTCTTGTCGTCACCGGTGCCGCCGGGCTGATCGGCGTCGCGCTCGGTTCTGACATCGACCTGTTCGGGGCCGCGGAAATGGCTGTGGTGCAGTCGTTCTGAGCTAGAACTGGCCGACGACGAAACCGCTGAACAACACCAGGAACCCGAGGATCTCGCCCGCCATCAGCCCGTACATCGACAGCCGCAGCGCGGCGGGAATCTCGCCGGCGAACTGATTGGTGGTGTCGCGCCGCATCCCGTGCAGCACATAGCTGGCGATCGCGCCGACGAAGAACGCGAGTATCACCAGGTCCGCCGTCAAGTTGACGATCGTCGGCCAGGCGCTGAGCTCGGTGAACACCGCGAGCAGGATTCCGGCGAAGGAGTACAGCAGGGCGGCGCGGTGCGCGATGTCGACGTAGATGTGCGCCGCGCCCTCGGCCGAGGTGCGGATGCCGTGGTACTTCCACACCCCGAGCAGCAGTGCGATCAGGAAGATCAGGCCGGTGACGAGCAGCGTGACGCGGGTATCGATGCCAAGTGTGAGGTCCATGGTGCGTCCTAATCCTCGGTGAGCAATCCACCGGCCATGTGCCAACGGCGGGTCGCACGAACAGAATCCAGCATCCGGCGATCATGCGTCACCAGAATCAGCGTGCCGGTGAAGGATTCGACGGCCTGCTCGAGCTGTTCGATGGCGGGCAGGTCGAGGTGGTTGGTCGGCTCGTCCAGGACCAGCAGGTTCACCCCGCGTGCCTGCAGCAGGGCCAGCGCGGCGCGGGTGCGTTCGCCGGGGGAGAGGGTGTCGCAGGCGCGGGTCACGTGCGGGCCGCGCAGGCCGAATTTCGCCAGCAGCGTGCGGACGTCGGCGTCGGGCCAATCGGGCATCGCCGCGCCGAAGGTGTGGGCCAGGTTTTCCGGTCCGCGGAACAGGCCGCGCGCCTGGTCGACCTCGCCGATCTCGACGCCGGAACCCAGTGCGGCGGAACCGGAATCGGGGGCGATCTTGCCGAGCAACAGACTGAGCAGGGTGGACTTCCCGGAACCGTTGGCGCCGGTGAGCACGATCCGGTCGGCCCAGTCGATCTGCGTTTTGATCGGGCCGAGGGTGAACTCGCCGCGGCGCACGACGGCATTGGCCGCGGTCGCCACCACCGCACCGCTGCGGGGCGCGGACGCGATCTCCATCCGCAGCTCCCATTCCTTGCGCGGCTCCTCGACCACGTCAAGGCGTTCGATCCGGCGCTGTGTCTGACGAGCCTTGGCCGCCTGCTTCTCGGTCGACTCGGCACGGGTCTTACGGCCTATCTTGTCCGAGTCGTTCTTGCCCTTACGCCGCGCATTGCGCACGCCGTGCTCGAGCCAGTTGCGCTGCATCTGGGCCCGCGCCTCCAAACCCGCCTTGGTGTCGGCGAATTCGTCATAGGCCTCACGGGCGTGCTTGCGGGCGATCTCGCGTTCGGCCAGATACGCCTCGTACCCGCCGTCGTAGAGCCCGACCTGCTGCTGCGCCAGATCCAGTTCCAGCACCCGATTCACGGTGCGCGCCAGGAACTCCCGATCGTGGCTGATCACCATCAGCGGCACCCGGATGCCTTTGACGAAGCGCTCCAGCCGATCCAGGCCGTCCAGGTCGAGATCGTTGGTCGGCTCGTCCAGCAGCAGAATGTCGAAGCGCGACAACAACACCGAGGCCAGACCAGCCCGCGCCGCCTGTCCGCCGGACAGACCCGTCATCGGGGTGTCCAGTCCGCTCGCCAGTCCGTCGGTGAGGCCGAGATCGGCGGCCACCTCCTCGGCGCGCTGATCCAGATCGGCGCCACCGAGGGCGAGCCAGTGCTCGAGCGCGGGCGAGTAGTCATCTTCCCCGCCTTCGCCGAGACGCTCCGCCGCCGCATCCATCACCTGCTGGGCAACGGCGACGCCGGTCCGGCGAGAGAGGAATTCGAGCACGGTCTCGCCGTCGATCCGCTCCGGCTCCTGCGCGAGGTAGCCGACCGTCGCGTCCGGCGGGCTCAAGGTGATGGCGCCGTCGCCTGCCGTGCGTTCGGCCAGCATTCGCAGCAACGTCGACTTGCCTGCGCCGTTCACTCCCACCAGCCCGATCACGTCGCCGGGGGCGAGGGTGAAGTCGAGGTCGGCGAAGAGGGTCCGCTCGGCGTGGCCGGCGGACAGACCGGTGGCTTGCAATGTCGTGCTCACCTCTCAAGTCTGCCCGCCTAGGGGTAGGACCCTGAGATCGGGCCCGGCAGAAATCAGGGTGCGGATGGGTCTGCCGACCGATGCGGGGGAGGGGTCGTGCTCGGCACAGTGGAGTTATCACCAGCTCGACAGGAAGGCCTCACACAATGACCGCCCCCGCCCGCCGCTTCACCCGTTCGACCAGCGACAAATGGATCGCCGGCGTCTGCGGTGGCATCGCCGAGTACTTCGGCTGGAACGCCAACATCGTCCGCCTGGTCTTCGTCGTCTCCTGCCTCCTGCCCGGCCCCCAGTTCCTGCTCTACCTGGTTCTGTGGCTGATCATGCCGAAGAAGTAACGCCCGACCGCTCCGGCACCCGCTCGCGGATGACAAGATGGTGGAAGTCTCACCGCGCCGTCATCCGCGAGTTTTCCGTTGAGGAGGAGTCCCATGGTCACCTCGGGCGACATCCCTGGCCTCGGCCTACCCGACATCGACGCCCATTCATCCCTCGGCAGCCTCGGCCCCGTCGAACTCCACTCTCCGTCCCAGGACCTCGACGGTGACGGAGTCGTCGACTCTCTCACCGATGCCACACCCCACGACACCAGCGTCTGGTCGGACTTCGACCACGACGGGATCGCCGATCATGTGACGGTGGTCGAGGCCGATGGGGACTATGCGGCGTGGGAGTACCACCGGTTTCCCGATGGGACGTCGGAGTGGCGGCGGACGGACCAGGGGAATCTGGGGGAGTGAACTTTTCTCGCTGGTGATGGAACCGGCGAGGGGGTTCGTGCGTCGAAGTTGGTAAGACGCTGTTGCGGCGTGTCCGGCTTATCGGGGAGGCGGGGGTATGGGCGAGAAGGTTTCCGGTGGACTCGTGGTGAATCAAGCTGCGATGACCCAGACGGTCAACAGCCTGAAGGACACGGTGGCGACCCTGCGCACTTCGGCGAAACAGGTCGCGACCCTGGAGTGGGGTGCGGCGGATGCCGGAAGGGCCTATACCGGCAGCGGACAGAAGATCGATGGCGCCCTGGATCGAGTGGTCGGTTGGGCCAAGGTCTGGACAACGGCATCCGAGGGGCTTGCGGATGCGATCGGTAAGGCGGCCGTCGAGTACACCGATGTCGACACGAAAACCGCGCGCGGTCTCGACGGTGCCGCGCCGGCGCCCGCGAAGTGAGGTGCGGCGATGACGAAGTCCATTGACGACATCCTCAACGACGGTGCTCCCGGTCTGCAGTACTTCGAGCAATTGGGTCCCCGGTACGTCGCCGCGTTCGGCGGAAGCTTCAACTTCTACGAGTTGGTGCGACCGTATGACAACGAGCGCGAGATGAACATCGCCAAGCTCGACGCCGCCGCAAGTGCGCTTCGTCAGCTGTCGACCACGGCTGACTCCAAGATCGCCGCGCAACAGTCGGCTGCTCAGTCGATGCAGACGGGCTGGCAGGGTGCAGCCGCCGAAGCCGCTGCGGGTCAGCTGGGTCGGATCGCGACAATGGCGGGCGAGGACCGTGACGCGGTGCGGAATTTCGAAGCGGCGCTGACCAAGGCCGCGGCGGAGATTCCCGGGCTCGTCAAAGTCAAGGCAGACACCGTCTTGAAACTGACGGACGGCGCCGTGGAACTGTACGTGGGCGGGAAGCCCAAGATGATGCCGACAGTTGGTGGATTGGATCCGACGGCCATCGACAGGGTGATCAGGGGAGCCGAGTCCGGGCAAATCCTCAACGACGAATTGGCCACCATGACAGGGCACCGCAACTCGGCAGGTGCGGAGGATGTGCCGAACACCGCTGCGGAGATCAAGAACACGACCTCACCGGAGTACAAGGACGCGATCAAGGCGATCTGTAAGCGGTGGCTCTCGGTGGTTTTCATGCCCGACTACAACGGCAAGGTCCAGATTTTCAACGATCAGTGCACCACGACACGGATTGCCATCGAAAACCTCTTCCGCACTGCTGAGCAGGCCGCCGCAGGCGTCGTCGAGCGCAGCTATCCATCGGTCGCGGGTTCGAGTACCGCGCCCGGTGATCAGCAGCAGCCCCAAGGAGATAAGTCACAAGCCCAGGGTGACCAGCAGCAGCCCCAGGGCGGCAAGACGCAGTCGCAGGGCGATCAGTCGGGTGGTGGCGACAACCAGGCATCCATCGGGAACCCGACAACGACGGCAGGGACCCAGACGGGCGATACCTCCGCGGCGAAGAACACCACGCAGAACGACGATGATTCGAGCACCGATGATTCGACCGACGACTCCGATATCAGTAGTGCGCTGAGTTCCCTGTCGTCGACGATCAGCGAGCTCGGCACGACCCTGTCGAGCGCACTGACCGGGGACCTCGGCGACACGCTCACCTCGACGATCGAATCGGTGGGCACATCCCTCAGCGATGGCATCGAGCAGATGACCGAGCAGGCGAGCAGTCTGCTCTCGGGTGAGCACGAGGCTTCGTTCCAGATCGGTGACACCGAGGTGAGCATCGAGGCGGGCGAGAACGGGTTGTCGTTGACGACGACTGATGCCAACGGGGGCTCGACGCAATACAAGTTGACGTTGGACGAGAACGGGATTCCGGTGCTGACGCAGGACTCCACGTCGGCCGATGGTTCGACAACTGGGCAGACGGACGACACTGCGGGCGTCCTGGGCTCGAGCACACCGCAATCCGGAACGGGCCAGAGCGAAGCCGGCCTCACCGATGCGGGGACCGGAGGCCGCGGTGGTGCGGATGCGACCACGTCCGAGACCCCCGATCTGACGAACGCTCCGGTGACCAGCGAGATCGGGTCGGGCGAGCAGTCGTCGGGTTCCGTCGCGGGTGGTGTGCCTGTCGGTCCTCGGTCGACCCAGCAGGAGACCGATGGTGAGCACGTTCCGAGCGTCGAGGATCACCCTGTGAACAATCCCGGCGACAGCGGAGCGGTTCTCGCCGAGGCGGGACCGCTGTGACTCGGGTGGCCATCGGCGGTACGCGCACGATATCGGGAGAATGATCGACCGTGGACTACGCGGCTGAAATCGAGCAGATCGCGGCGGACGCGCGTCGGCGTTCGGCGATTCTGATGGACGAGATCGACGAGATCAACCGTCAGACCTCGCTTCGGGCAGAACAGTTCGCCGCCGACGCCGCCCAGCGACTGCGTGAGCTCGCCGAGCAGGAATCCGCGCAGGAACAGCCTGAAACGTCCGAGCCACAATCGCTTCAGGAAGAACCAGCGCAGTGGAGCGCGCCTGCGCAGCCGGTGCCGCCGCCCATTCCTTTCGTCCCCGACCCGAACATGTCCCATGAGCAGCAGCAGGTTGAGATCAGGACGGCGGTCGCGCGGGCGAAGGCCGCTCGACAGGCCAAGTCGACAGTCGTGCCGTCAGACGGTGACTACGACGCCGAGTCCGAGTACTACCGTCGTTCGACTTGGCTGGACTGACGCGGCTGAATCGTGCAACCTGAACACGCTCGGTGGGATGCCGAACGCAGGTTGCATGATTCATGCCTGCGGATACGTCGGGGGACAGGGTGACTGAGAACGGATTTATCGCCGGGTTCGAATTGGAGCGGGTGCTCGGGCGCGGTGGCATGGGCACCGTCTACCTGGCGCGCCATCCGCGGCTGCCGCGGTCGGTAGCGTTGAAACTGCTGGACGAGAAGATGTTCGGCGACGAGGAGGCCAAGGCGCGCTTCGCGCGTGAAGCGGACCTCGCTGCGCGGTTGGACCATCCGAACATCGTCGCGGTGTACGACCGAGGAGTCGAGGGACGGCGTCCGTGGATCGCGATGCAGTACGTGCACGGCACCGATGCCGGTGCTGTGGCGATCTTCGACCCGGCGCGGGCCGTGCGTGTGGTGTCCGAAGTAGCCGAGGCGCTCGACTTCGCACACGGGCGTGGGGTGTTGCATAGGGACATCAAGCCCGCGAACATTCTGCTCGGTGAGGTCGAACCGGGACTGCCTGAGCGGGTCATGCTGGCCGACTTCGGTATTGCGCGGCTGCGCCTCGATCAGAATCCGCTTACGCAGACTGGAACGTTCACTGCCACACTGGCTTACGCCTCACCCGAACAGCTCTCCGGCATGCCTCTGGGGCCGGCCTGCGATCAGTATTCACTGGCCTGCACGCTGTTTGTTCTGCTCACCGGCTCTGTGCCGTTCTCTGCGACCAACCCGGTCGCGGTTATCCAGTCGCATATGTCCGAGCCGCCGCCGCTCGTGTCGAGGATGCGGCCGGGACTGCCGGACGCTCTGGACGCTGTGTTGTGCCGCGCCATGGCCAAACAGGCGAACGATAGGTACGACACATGCGGTGAATTCGTAGACGCTGTGCGACAAGCGTTCGACGGAGCCCATGCTGCAGTTCCGAGCGCCCGCTCTGCCCAGACGATTTCGGCGGTCCGGCTGGCGCCGACACTCTTTGTGCCGCCAAAGCCGAACCGTGCGAGTGCCTTTCCGGAGCCTACAGTTGAATCATCGGGTCAGACGGGCACGGCCGAGAACGCTGGTGGCTCCGGTGGAACTTCGCGCTCGGCTCGTCGTTCGCGACTGCGACGCATCGTAATGGTTGGTGGACTCCTCCTGTTAGCGGTCGTGCCTATTGGATTCGTAATCGACAATATGCGCGGGGCATCGGCGCGGGAAGCTGTGCAGGCTCGATATAAAACCATCGGAGGTGCATTTCCAGGACTGGTCGGTGAGATCGGTAGTGATCTTGGCTCAGGGTTTGGTGGTGCGGCCTGCAAGAAAAACTCGGCCTGGCCCGCGGTAGATTCTGTCATCTGCACATCAGCCGACGGCCTGCCGTTTGTGGTATCGGATTACGGTTCCGCCGAGGACGTGCAGGACAGCTTGACGACTTTTCGCGATCGAGTGGGGCCAGGTCGTCGTGAATCCCATACGGGGTGTGCACAGGACCCGACGACCATTCTCGTCACCCGGCCGGGGGCGGCGCCTTTGCACGTCACCACGTTCCCCGATGATCCCAACAGGTCGCGGTTTCGGATAACGGTCGATATCCGGGGAGCAGCTGAGGATCAGTCGGAGCGCCTGGCGGCCTTCTACATCAACTGGTGGCGGAACGCGCCCCTGTGCGATTGAGCTATCCGCGGGGTCGGCGAAGGCCGCGCACTTTGTCGCCGAGGAGGGTGGACAGGAAGTAGCCGGTGAGGAGGGCGCGGGTGGTTGAGGTGACCGGTCCGATCCCGAAGTGGACTGGCTTCTGGGCGGTACCATGGCCGCATGCCAGTGCCGAGCGAGGAGCTTCCCGAGTTCATGACCTGGGATGAGCTCGAGCTGCTGCCGGACGAGATCGCTGGTCAGATCGAGCTCTGGGGTGGGCGGGTCGTGTGGGTGCGGCGCGGTCCACGTGAGCACCAGAAATTCACCCGCCGACTGACCAACGAATTCGAGCGATGCGCTCGAAACGACATGTCGGCGCGGCCCAACCGGTGTTGGGAGGTGGAATCGGAGACCAACGTCTTCCTGGGTACCTCGGGCAAGTCGGACTTCCTCACCCCCGATTTCCTCGTGCACCGATGCCTGCCGCCGTTCGCTGACGTCCGGTCCGCCGATACAGTGCTGGTAGGCGAGGTCCTCTCGCCGTCGAACACCCAGACCGACCTGGAAGCGAAGAAGGCACGGTACGCGGGAGCGGGGATTCCCTGGTACTGGGAGGTCGGTCTGCGCCGCGATACCAGCTCGATCGCCCACGTGCGCGCCTACGCGCTGGAGACCGGTCATGCGGAGCTTCCGCAGGGCGTCACACCGTTGCGTCGGGCGAACTACCTGGTCGTCGGTGAATGGACCCAGACCGAGCGCGCCGGGATAACCTTCGATTACCCGTTCCGGATCGACATCCCCTGGTCGGCACTCGCGTTCTGAACGTCTGCGGTTGCCTTTCGTCCATTGCGTTCGTACCCGCACCGGCGTTGTTCACCAGGCGTGTTCGTTCTCCCGCTCACGCAGCCTGCTGCGGGTTCGGTCGATCCAGTTGGCGAACAGCGAGCGCAGGTCTTCGTTGGCGATCGGGCGCAGCTGCACCTGGTCGCGGTCGCGTTGCAGCAGGTAGCGGCCTTCTTCGGTGAGGTCGAACCACTGTGCGCTGTACCAGGAGTCGGACCGGGAATCGAGTGGGCCGGGCAGTAGTTCGGCGATTCCACCGCCGTCGCGCGACTGGCCGAGAAGGCGTTCGAACTGCTTGCTGGGCGAGTCTCGATAGCCGTCGTTGCCGCCTCGTCGTGCTGAGGTGATGTCGTCGATGTGGAATGTTCGGCTCGATGAGCGCCCCGCCGCGAACTCGGGCAGCAGTTTGGCGATCCGGCCTGGCAGGTTGTCCGGGCGGAACAGCCTGCACCGGATGCGCTCCTCGACGTCATCGGTGACGGTCTGGGACAGCAGGACCGCGTGATGGGCGGTCTGCGCGCCGAGCAGTCGATACATTCGTCGTCGACCACCGCCGAGGCCGGTCGACTCGCCGACGATCCTGATCTGCAAGTCGCAGTTACTCAGGGTATGGAAAGCGAGCTGGATCAGCTCGGTCTCCTCGCGGTCATACCTTGCGTGGACCGCCGCTCGGTGCGCTCGTTCCTCGCTGACGGTGGGGATGCGACTGGTGTAGCCGAGTGGACCCGGGAACCGATCGTGCGCATCGTTCAACCAGAGAGCGGCGAAATCGTCAGGCTCCCAAGTCCATTCACTCATCTGCGTTCCCGCCGATTACGCCACCCTGAATTGTGCGTGGCATCTCACCGAGTAGTTCCTCGGTGTTCTCCATGTGCTTCAGCCAGTCTGGGATCTGATGGGTCTCGTCGTCTTCGGACTTGCCGCCGCCTCGGCCGCCGCCCATTCCGCCCATCCCTGGTGCACCCGCCCTGCCGGTGCCACTTCCGCTCGCTGCGGCGGTCGCGCCGGTCGGAACTCTCGCAGCGGTCGGTGATCCAGCTGTGACGCCGCCCGGCGCGGGGGCGCTTGGGCTGCCGCTGCCCGGGCTACCGCCGCCCGGGCTGCCGCTGCCGGGTGAACCGGCACCGGGCGAGCCCGCACCCGGCGTCCCTGCCGGATTGACCCCTGCCGGAGTCGTCTCCGGGGTGGACGCAGGTGATGTCGAGTCGGGCGATTCCGCTTCCTCGGTCGTCGACGGATTGGTGTCGTCGGTGGTGTCGTCGTCGCTGGAATCGTCTGTGTCGGTGGGTGTCTCGGTATCCGCGGGGTCTTCGGTAGTCGGTGCGGTCTCGTCGCCCGGGTTTCCGCCGTTCGCGCCGCCTGGGTTCGAGCTGTCGCCGTTGCCTCCGCCGTTGGCGCCTGAATCGCCGCCGGTCGGCTTCCATGAGGTCAGCGGTGAGGTCGGGCTCTCGGGTTGCGGCAGGACGGGAATCTGCCCATCGGCAGCAACAAAATCTGTGACGTAGTGGTCCTGCATCGCCTCGCGTGCTTCATCGCGGGCTTTGTTGATCGCGGTCATCGAGCGGTTTCCCGGTTCTGCGAACCAGAAATCATGGCCGTCCAGATTCCATACGCTGTCTGGCATGTTCTGCGGCTCGTCGACCTTGTCGCGGGTGTTGTTCACGCCGTTGACTGTGGTGGTGACCTGTTGCGCCAACGCGTTCAACGCTGGCGTCAGCGCGAGTGCCCGCGTCGCATAGTCGGCAATGGCATTCTGGGAGGCCGTCGCGGCCGCGCCTTCCCAGGCAGATGTGCTCGAGCGACGGATCCGGGCGGCGAATGTCTCGACGGCGGCGGACCAATCCGAGGCTATTTTCTGGTAATCGGATCTCGCGTTATTGGCTTCGGTTGTGTCGAGCGGGTTGAATGCTCGGTAGATCGCCCAGTGTTCCCAGCTGTTTGGCTTTTCCGGCTCGCCAATCCGGGACTTCTCGTTGCCGGTCATCAGGCGAGTCCTTCCGTGGAGTTGATCGCTGATGGTGGAACATTCGCGGAGAGCTCGTTGTAGCGGGCGGCGAATTCTTGGTCCGTTGCCATGTAGCGTTTTGCTATCTCGCGGTGCAGGTCTCGAATGTCGACCACGATATCGTGGTGCTGCTGGAGGATGTCGTTGAGATTGTTGTCAGAGTCTGATGCTGCACCAACCTTTCCCGCTTTGCTGCGAAACCGACCCACCAAGGTGGATGCCGAGGTCAGACCTGGTGTTGTTTCGCCGAGCCCCCATTTTTCTCGGTTGGCGATAGCCATTGCTTGCCGTTGGAGGTTCTCGATCTCATCGAGGAAGGCCTCACAGTCTCGTTCCATGTACACGAATTCGTCGGCATTAACCCGAACGTCGGTACTGAACGAAACACTCAAGCCGCCATTCTTCGCTTCTTGAATTATACTTTCCAGCGGTGTCGCCACGTGGCCCCCTCGAAAATGTTAGGTCTTTTCAGCTTCCGGGCTGAATAGTTGGAGCGAGCATGGATGCGAGGTCCTTGGCGATATCGCATGGATGACGCCCGATGGACCTCTCCGGCTTCGGCTGCACATTTATCCCGATTTCCATGCTTCCGTTTTTCATCTCGACATTGATAGAGCACCACTTCCCGGCCTGGGCAGGGGGGTAGTAGGTGATTGCCGGGCGGTTGGAAACGGTTAGCTCCTCGCCGATCGTATTATCGGCGCTGGCCTTTACTTGCTGAATGGTGATCGTTGATACGGTAATGGTGGCACCGTAGCCACGTGGCTGGATCCACCCGCATCCCAACCACTTGTTCCGCCCGGTCGTCCACCCATCGTCCTTCTTCGGATTCCGCAACTCCTCCGCGTCGATCACCGACTGCGGCAGACTGCATCCGTCGAACCCGGTGGGCAACACCGACTCCTGGGTCGTGGTCGCTGCCGGTGAACTCGGCTGCGCATCCCCTTCGCTCCCCGAACTGCACCCGCCGAGGAGTGCTGAGATCGCCCCGCCGACGACCACCATCCGTACGACTGCCCCGCGATCCATCGATCAACTCCTCGTTCCGGTCACAGGCCGGTCCGCTCCCGCCCCAACCGGGAATTTACACCCCGTGGGGCGGCCGCGATGTCGCCTCCGAGCCGCAAGTGCGTTCTGCCCACGGTCTATCCGAACCAACTCTTGCCGCGGAAGTACTCGCTCTCCTGGTCATAGCCGTCGTAGTCGACCGGCTCGACGCGCTCGGCCGCTCGGCGCGCAGCGGCTGAGCGGGCTATCGCCTCGCGTGCCTCGCGCAGTTGGTCATCGTCGAGCGCGGGCGCGCCGCCCGCGGGTGCCCAACTCTCGGGGGTGTGTTCAGCGACGGCACTCCGGTGCCTCCCGGTCCTCGGCTCGTTGTCCGAGGTTGCGATACGGGCTTGCTCGGCCGCGGAGCGTGCCATCGCGTCGCGTAGTTGTTCTTCGCGGCGGACGGCGTCGAAATCGATGACGGGGTGCGGCTCGGTGATCGGTTCCTGCTGTTCGGCGGCCTGCTGCTCAGCAGCTCGTTCCTCGGCGGCTCGCGCTTCGGCCAACAGGTTGTCGCCTATGGCCTGCAAGCGGGCTCGTTCGTCTTCGAACTCGGCTCGAAGCATGCGGGCTCTGCGGAGATGCTCGGCAACCAGGTCCTGGATCGGGGAGTAGCTCACAGGGGACCTGCCTCCGCCAGTTGTCCGCCGGTGTCAGCCGGCGTTTCCGGTTCGGGGATGGTGGACCAGTGTTCGGTGTCGGTGACCTGGTTGTTGTTGGAAGCGGATATTCCTGGCTGAACGGCCATGCTCCCGGCGACGGCGCCGTCGGTGGTCTCGCCCTCGGTGGTGGACTCGTTGGGCACAGCGGTCGTGCTCGGAGTCGGCTCTGCCGATGCGGCCGCGTCGGTGATCACCGGGATGCCGTTCTCGTTCAGGGTGAGTCCGTATGCGTGGGTCGCGCCAGCGGTGTCGGTAGTGGTGAGTTTGAGTTGCCCGTCGTCTCCGGTCGCCAAGCTGAGAGTGGTCCCGGCGATGTTGATTTCGGTGGAGCCGTTCCCGCTGAACAAGGTGCTCAGCTGCTCGATGCCACTGGTGATCGATGTGCCGAGCGAACTGAGGCCGGTGCCGATGGATTCGGCGATGGATTCGGCCGAACCGGACGATCCTGAGGTGAGGCTCGACAGTTCGCTGACCACCGAGCTCAATGTCGACAGTCCGCTGGAGACCGTTGACAGCAAGCTGCTCAGATCTGTGGACGAGTCGTCGTCGTCATCGGTGTCATCGGTTGTTGTCGGGTTCTTGGTGCCCGCAGTGTCGGTTTTCGTGTCGTCGGTAGTCGTAGCGGGGGTGGTATCCCCGGTCGAGCTACCTCCGCCGCCATTCGAGGTTCCGTCACCAGAGGGGTTGTTCGTGATGGGGTTCCCATTCTGGGAGGTGTCTGGTGCTGGGGTGTCCGATGGCATCGGGTAGGGGGCGGCTTCTACTGCGGCGAGCGCCGTCGTTGCCTGCTTGAACACCTCGCGGACGATCCTGGAGGTTTCTGTGCAAACCTCGTCAAAATGTAGGACGGTTGCCTCGAACTGAGGGACAAACGTGTCTCTGATTGCTCTCCTCGCGTGGTCGTTGTTGTATTCGTTGATATAGTTCTCGATGGACTGTAGTCCGAGCGTTTCATCTGGGGCAGCTTGAAAGTCGGCAGTACCCCTGGGGCGCCAGTACCCCTTCACGTCCGTGGCCTTTTCGGAAACTATGTTGCGAAGCGCAACTGCCAATTCTCCCAGCTCTCGAGCGGCAGTGCTGGCATGGGTGTAGTCCTCGTCCGCGCGCCGTACCTGTTCATTCAGCATCGTGAAGGCCGTATCGCCTGCGTCGCCTTGCCATACGTTCTGTATGGCGTTTCGCTGAGTCTGTTGTTTCACAAGTTCTGTGTACAACTTCGGGAGTGTGTCTTTAAGGGTTGTCGACATCCTGTCGATCGCGTCGATATCCATACCTTGCTCCATGTCGTACATGGCACACAGCTGGTAATAGTCGCGGTTCGCGATGTCGGCTCTGCCGAGCTGAAGTTCTGTGAAGCATCTTTTGTAGAGCGGGAGGTAGTACTTGAAGTACTCCAGCCCTTCGGCGCCGTCGGAGAGGATTTTGTCGGCATTTCCGACAGAACCTGAGACGTTGTGTTCCCAGTCGGAGTTGACCTCGCCATCTTTGACGACTCCGGATTCGTCCGCTGTCCAACTCATCCGAGATTCACCGCAGCCGTGATCTTGGTTACGTTGGCGTCATCGACGGAGGCATATGTATTCGCGCTGGTGGTGTACGCATTGCCTGTTTTGGTCACCGCGGTTTCCCAGTGCGTCAACCAGGCGCCGATACTCACAATCTCCGCACCGAACTTGGTGCCCTCGTCCCCATAGGCTTTACCCGCCTGGGCGGCGGTGAACGACCACCCGCTGATGTCCTTGTTGAGTGTCTTGATCGTGCCCCCCGAGTTGGTCAGATTACCCCCGAGCTTGCGTAGCTGCTCCGGATCGACCCTCACGTGACCACCCATCGGACCCCTCCCTTCGTCTTCCCTTGCCGCACAGCGTCGGCTACATATTAGGCCGGGGCCGCGATCGATCGGACTCGTGGTTCGTGCTGATGGATGCGACGGGGTTCCTCTTCTACCGGGGCAGGCGGGTTGACCACGGTGGTTGCGGGGCGAGGCTTTCGGGCTCGTAGCCGCGCATGCGTCAGTTCAGTCCATTAGACCTGAACGCTTCAAGAAGGTTTGCGCCGCCAGGACGTCCTTGAACCCGCTGGCCGAAATCGCCAGGCCGGTAGCCGCGTTCGACCAATCCAGCCCGGTATCGTTGCCGTTCGACGGGATCCGCGCGACGGTTTCGCCTTGGTCGACCAGGTCTCCGACGTATCCGCCCCTCCCGGTGCGGATGTTCTCGACGTGTTTGTCAGGTGCGCGTTGGATAGTGGCGTGAAAGCGGACCTCACCGTTGCGGGTGCCTCCGATGAGAAGGGAATCGGTGCCCGGGATCGTGCAGGTGAGGCCCCCGGACTCGGGCGCGGTGCAGGTGGCCGCGTCCCGCAGTTTGCTCGGCATCGCTGCCTCGATCGCCGCCGACCCGTATTTGATCCTGTCGCGGATCTCCAACCCGGCGAAGGTTCCCGCGGTACCGACGATGCCGAGTGCCACGACACCGACTACCACCGGCCACTTTCGGCGAGGACCTACTCGGCGAGCCGGCGAGTGGTTCGCGACAGGTGGCAGATGTGGTGATGGCGTGTGCTTCGCCCCAGGGACAGGCCGAGGCGGCATCGGTGCCGGCGGCCTCGACATGAACGGCATCACGGTGTCCGCCTCGCGTGCCCGCAGCGCTTCGGCCGCAGCCCAGGCGAATTCGCCGCAGCTCGAGTATCGATCCTCAGCACTTTTGGCCAGTGCCCGCCCGATCACCGCGTCGAGGCTGCGCGGCAGATCCGGACGGCGACTGCTCAGCGGGGGCGGTGGTTGGCGCATCTGGGCATCGATCAGTGCGACCGGATTGTTTGCCGCGAACGGAGAATCACCGGTCAGCAGCGTGAACAACGTGCATGCCAGCGAGTATTGATCGCAGCGATGATCCAGCGGCAGCGCGGCCAGCTGTTCCGGTGCGGCATAGGCGAGGGTGGCGATGAAGGTTCCGGTACGCGTCAGTCCGCGCATGTCGTGCGATCTGGCAATGCCGAAGTCCGTCAGCAGGACTCGCTCCGGCTCGCCGGCTTCGGGGGCGGCCAGCAGGATGTTGGCCGGCTTCACGTCGCGGTGCAGCACCCCGCGCCAGTGGGCGTGGTCGAGCGCCGAGGCGACATCGATGATGATCCGCATCGCCCGATCAGGATCGACGATTCCCAGTGACGCAGCATCGGCGCCCGCGACATACCGCATCGCGATCCACGGAACGGTGCCCTCGACGCTGCGGTCGTAGACCGAGACGATGTTCGGATGCTCGAGCTGTGCCGCGACCTCGGCCTCTCGTTCGAATCGAGACCGGATCTCGCTGTCCTCGAACATCTCCGGATTCAATATCTTGAGCGCGGTCAGCCGGGGCAGTCGAGGATGCCTGGCCAGATACACAGTGCCCATGCCGCCGTGGCCGAGAACCCCCTCGACCTGATATCCGGCAAATGCCTCACCGATACGAAGACTGGACACCTGACCCCCGTTCGACCACCCATGACCTGAGTGAGCCACGTGCTAACGCGATGCTCGGTGACGTCAGAATTCGCCGATCGGATCTCGCCTGCGCTACGGCTTCGTCCGGGACTACCATGACGTCATGGCAAGTCCATCTCCGGAACGCCCAGATTTGCCCGAGTTCATGACCTGGGAAGAACTCGAACAGCTCCCCGAGGAGATCGCCGCCCAGATCGAGCTGTGGGAGGGGCGGGTGGTGTGGGTTCGCCGCGGACCCGCGGAACACCAGGAGTTCACCAATCTGCTCTGGGCCGCGCTGCGCCGCTGCGCGCGAGAGGCGGTCACCACCGATCCAGAACGCTGCTGGCGGGTGCACACCGAAACGAACATCTTCTTCGGCCGAACTGGCAAATCGGACTTCGCGACCCCGGATTTCCTGGTGCGCCCCTGCGTGGATGCGCCTTATCAGGACATACGCGCCGATGATGTGCTGCTTGTCGGTGAAGTGCTCTCGCCGTCGAACTCCCCGGCCGACATGGAGGAGAAGAAGGCCCGGTATGCCGGTGCCGGAATCCCCTGGTATTGGGAAGTGACGCTGGAACGGGCGCACAGCGCGATCGCCTCGGTTCGTGCCTATGCGCTGGAGACGACCCACGGCAACCTGCCGCCGGGTGTCCGCCCACTGCACCCGGCCAACTACATCCTGGCGGGAATGTGGTCGCCCAAGAAGTCCGATGGCATCGTCATGGCACTGCCATTCCTGATCGACATCGCCTGGGGCGAACTCGAATTCTAGGTATCCGGGAGAGGCCGAAGTTCCAAGAACGAGGCGATTCGGCGGCGCCCATTACCCCCTGATCAGTTTGGCGACCGTGCCGATGGACAGCTTGGGGGTTTCCTCTTCGACCGGGGCGTTGGGGTCGACCACCGTGGTGTGGGGGATGGCCGCTTCAGGGTCGGCGAAGGGGGCGTAGGTCTTGTCGGCGAGGAGGGTGGTGAGGAGGTAGCCGGTGAGGAGGGCTCGGGTGGTTTTCTCGGTTTTGTGTTCGTAGCGGCCTGCGCCGAGGGCGGCGAAGAGGCGGCGGCCTTCGACTATGCCGTTGTGGGAGGCGCCGTCGATGGTGCGCAGGATCGAGGGGCCGGACCAGGCGGTGGCGAGGGCGCGGGCGTTGGAGCTGACGGAGTCGAGGTCGAGGGCGCCAGCCAGGATCAGGCCGGGCGTGTCGAGTTCGGGGGCGATGTTCTCCGCGGTGGGGGAGGTGGGGGCGGGGAACAGGGCGGCGACGGCGGCGACGCGGCGCTGAGCTGCGGCGATGACGGCGGCACCGGCGCCCATGCCGTGGCCTGCCAGGGCGAGGCGGTCGGGGTGCACGCTGATGGTGCCGTCGCCGAGACGGACCTTGCTCACGATGTCGAGCGTGGTGAGCAGGTCGGTGCCCAGGTCAAGATGTGACGGGATCGGGCCGCGTTCGGTGTCGGGCGCGGCGACGACGAAGCCCCACGACGCGACGTGCTCGAGCAGGCTCTTGTAGTTCTCTGCGCTGGTCAGCCAGCCGTGCGCGAACGCGACGGCGGGCAGGTTCAGCCCGGACTCGGGCGTGTAGACCACACCAGGCTGGCCCGCGATGCCCAGATTTCCGCGCAACACCCGGTGGGGGCCGCGCGCGGACAGGGTGCTCAGGAGCGATTTCACGGAGACCGACACGGCGAGAAGGTTAGCCGATCAGTAGGGTGGGGGACCATGTGCGGAATCGTGGGCTACGTCGGTTACCGGGACGCGCTCGGCGTTGTCGTCGACGCGTTGCGACGCATGGAGTATCGCGGATACGACTCGGCGGGGGTCGCGATCCTCGACGGAAATGGGTCGATCGCGGTCGAACGCAAGGCGGGCAAGCTGGCCAATCTGGAAGCCGAGCTGGACGCCGCTGGTGCGGCACGGTTCGCGGGCACCAGCGGCATGGGCCACACCCGGTGGGCGACCCATGGCGCCCCGACCGATCGCAACGCGCACCCGCATCGCGATGTGTCCGGCAAGCTGGCCGTCGTCCACAACGGGATCATCGAGAACTTCGCGCCGCTGCGCCGCGAGCTCGAGAACGCCGGGGTCGAGCTGCTCAGTGACACCGACACCGAGGTCGCGGTGCATCTGGTCGCGCGCGCGTATGCGGAAGGCCCCACCGCGGGTGACTTCACCGCGAGCGCGCTGGCCGTGCTGCAGCGTCTCGAGGGTGCGTTCACGCTGGTCTTCACCCATGCCGATCATCCCGGCACGATCGTCGCGGCCCGGCAGTCGACGCCGCTGGTCGTCGGCGTCGGGCAGGGCGAGATGTTCATCGCCTCCGATGTCACCGCGTTCATCGAGCACACCCGCGAGGCGGTCGAGCTCGGGCAGAACCAGGCCGTGGTGATCACCGCCGACAGCTACACCGTCACCGACTTCGCCGGGAACACCGAGGGCGTGGTCACCCGGCCGTTCACTATCGACTGGGATCTCGCCGCCGCCGAGAAGGGCGGCCACGACTACTTCATGCTCAAGGAGATCGAGGAGCAGCCGACCGCGGTCGCCGACACCCTGATGGGGCATTTCGTCGTCGACGAGAACGGCGGCCGGATCGTTCTGGACGAGCAGCGCCTCGCCGATCAGGAGCTGCGCGAGTTCGACAAGGTGTTCGTCGTCGCGTGTGGCAGCTCGTATCACGCGGGGCTGCTCGCCAAGTACGCCATCGAGCACTGGACCCGGGTGCCGGTGGAGGTCGAGCTCGCCAGCGAGTTCCGCTACCGCGACCCGGTGCTGGACCGGTCGACGCTGGTGGTGGCGATCTCGCAGTCCGGCGAGACCGCCGACACGCTCGAAGCGGTGCGCCACGCCAAGGAGCAGAAGGCGCGCGTACTCGCGATCTGCAACACCAACGGCGCGCAGATTCCGCGTGAGTCGGACGCGGTCATCTACACCAGGACCGGGCCCGAGATCGGTGTCGCCTCGACCAAGGCGTTCCTCGCGCAGGTGGCGGCCAACTATCTGGTCGGCCTGGCGCTGGCGCAGGCACGCGGGGTCAAGTACCCCGACGAGGTGGCCCGTGAGTTCGCCGAGCTCGAGGCCATGCCCAAGCAGATCGCGCGGGTGCTGGAGACCGGTTCGCAGGTGCGGGCCATCGCGCGCGAGCTGGCCCATGTGCCGACCGTGCTGTTCCTCGGTCGCCACGTCGGCTACCCGGTGGCGCTGGAAGGCGCGCTCAAGCTCAAGGAGCTCGCGTACATGCACGCCGAGGGCTTCGCCGCGGGTGAGCTCAAGCACGGGCCGATCGCGCTGATCGAAGACGGACTGCCGGTGATCGTGGTGATGCCGTCGCCGAAGGGCCGTCCGGTGCTGCACTCGAAGCTGCTGAGCAATATCCGCGAGATCCAGGCGCGTGGCGCGCGGACCATCGTGATCGCCGAAGAGGGCGACGACACGGTGCGCCCGTTCGCGGACGACCTGATCGAGATCCCGGCCGCGCCGACGCTGTACCAGCCGCTGCTGTCGACCATTCCGCTGCAGATCTTCGCCGCCGAGGTGGCGCAGGCTCGCGGCTACGACGTGGACAAGCCGCGCAACCTGGCCAAGTCGGTCACCGTCGAGTAGGTCCCGTATCACCTGCGCGCCCTTCGATTCCCGGCCCGTTTAGACTGCATGCCGAACAGCGTTATGTGATCGGGAGGGACGGTCGGGGTGGGGGTTGGAAACGTCGCGTCCTTCGCGGGGTACACCATCGAAAGTGTGCTCGGCCAAGGCGGAATGGGCACGGTGTATTTGGCGCGACACCCGCGGTTGCCACGTCGGGTGGCGCTGAAACTTCTCAACCGTGAGGTGTCGGCCGACGCCGAGATCCGGCGGCGTTTCGAGCAGGAGGGCGATGTGGTCGCCCGCCTGGATCATCCGGGAATCGTCGGTGTCTACGACCGCGGAACCACTGATGGTCATCTATGGATCGCGATGCAATACATCCAGGGCAGCGATCTGGCCAAGCTGGATCGGCGCGCGCTCTCCGCCGATCGGGCGGTGCAGATCATCGGCCAGACCGCTGCCGCGCTCGACCACGCGCATGCGCACGGTGTGCTGCACCGCGATGTGAAACCCGCCAATATCCTGCTGGCACAGCCGGAGGCAGGGCGACCGGAACGCGCGGTACTGACCGATTTCGGGATCGCCCGGCTGCTCGACTCCACCACCCAGCTCACCGCGACCGGAACCTTCACCGCGACCTTGGCTTACGCTTCGCCGGAGCAGCTGGCGGCCGAAGTGGTGGACCACCGCGCTGATCAGTACTCGCTCGCTTGCACGCTGTTCACCCTGCTCGCGGGTGAAACACCCTACGCGAACAGTAATCCCGGGCAGGTTGTCGCCGGTCATCTGAGTCAGCCGGTGCCGCGGCTGAGCGGGTTCCGGTCAGATCTGTCACCAGCCCTCGACGACGTCTTCGCGCGGGCGATGGCCAAGAACCGCGAGGACCGATTCGGTAGCTGTGGTGAGTTCGCCGCCGTCGCGGCCCAGGCGCTGCAGGGCGTCGCGGTCGCCTATCCACGGTCGGCGCCCACTGTCTTCAACCAGGCGCCGGAGCCGAGTTATCCGCAACCGCAGGCACTTTCGCAGCCATATCCGCAACCACAGCCTCCGCCGCACAACGGTTTCGTCCCGGCACCTGTCGCGCCCGGACCGCGCCGATTCTCCTGGACCCGGAGGATTTTCGCGGGCGTGGGCGTGGCTCTGGTGGCCGCGATCGTGCTCGGGTATGCGCAGCGCGACACGCTCATTCAGGCAATGAGCGGCTGGGGTGACGAGTATCAGAGCATCGCCGAGGCGTTCCCGGAGCTGCTCCCTTCGTCGCGGGCGGGCTCGGGCTGGCTCGGTACCGACTGCTATTCCTCGTCGTATTCGGAGGGGCGCGTGCACGGTATCCGCTGCTCCGACAAGGACGCTGGGATCGAATTCCAGGTCCGGCGATACAGCAGCGAAGCCGAAGCGACAGCGGCCGTGTTCAGTTTCGTCCGGGAACGGTCGGGTGATCAGGTCACCACGCACCCCGCTGTGTCGACGCCGATGACGGTCAGTATGCGGCCGTGGACGGGCATGGCCGCCGACCGCACGGTCTACACCCGCTTTCCCGGCGACCAGCAGCGGGCGAACCTCGTGTTCGAGCTGGGATGGGCCAATCACAGCGCCCAGGAGACCTATCAACAATGGTGGCCGCAGGCCCCGCTCGGAAAGGGATGAGTTCCGAGATGGTCCAACTCGCCACCGGTTCGTCCTTCGCGGGATATACCGTCGACGGTGTGCTCGGCCAGGGCGGCATGGGCACGGTCTACCTGGTCCGGCATCCACGGCTGCCGATGCAGGTTGCGCTCAAGCTGCTCGTCCCGACCGCGTCTGCCGATCAGGAATCGCGGCTGCGGTTCGAGCAGGAGGCGCGGGTCATTGCGCAGCTCGAACACCCGAACATCGTCGATGTCTACGACACCGGCACGAGCGACGGGCACCTGTGGATCTCCATGCAGTACGTGCGGGGTGGTCACGCCGGTCAGCTCGCCGCGCCGTCCGCGGACCCGGCGCGGGTGCTGAACGTACTCGGACAGGTGGCCGACGCACTGGACTACGCCCACTCCCGCGGGATCCTGCATCGCGACGTGAAACCCGCGAACATCTTGCTGGCCGTGTCGGACACCGGCAGGGAGGAGCGGGCCGTGCTCACCGACTTCGGCATCGCGCGGCTGGCGGCCCCGGATGCCGGGCTCACCGTGGCGGGCTCGTTCGCCGCGACGGTCGCCTTCGCCTCACCGGAGCAGTTGTCCGGCAACAGCGTTGATCATCGGGCGGATCAGTACTCGCTCGCCTGCACCCTGTTCACGCTGCTGACCGGTGCTGCCCCGTTCGACTACATGAACGCAGGGCAGGTGATCGCGGCACACCTCACCAAGGCGCCGCCGCGGGTTAGTGTCGTGCGCGCCGACCTGCCCCCGGCGCTCGCCGATGTCATTGCTCGTGGCATGGCCAAGACACCGGAGCAGCGGTACGGCAGCTGCGGTGAGTTCGTCGCGGCGGCGCGGGCGGCACTGGCCACGCAACCGGACCCGCGGCGATTCGCCGCCACGATGGCCGCCCAGCACGCCATGGCGCCCCCGGCGCAGGGCGCGTGGGCGCCGATGATCGGCCCCGCACCCGGTCTTCCGGCGCATCCTGCACCCGGCAGACCGCCGAGGCGCCGGGGCAGACGGGCTTTGATCACGATCGCGGCGGTGATCGCTGTGGTCGGCGCGTTCGCCGGTGCGGGGATCAAATACGGGCCCGACCTGATCGCGAACATGGGTACCGACCCCTGGGGAAGCCGGAATCAGGCGGTGGCCGACTTGTTCCCGCAGTTGGTGTCAAAGGGCGAACATGGCACGGGATGGCGCGGTGTCCGCTGCCTCGCCAGAACTCCCGGCACACCGTCAGAGGTTTCGCTACGGGCGGACATTTTTTTCGCCAACGGCATCGATTGTGAAGACGATGCCAATGAAAATCATTTCATCGTGATGGACTTCGATACTCCGGAGCGCGCGCAGGTCTTCCTGCGTGCTCTCGCGGAGAAACCGAGTTTCAGCACGAGCTGGTCTGAGCCCCACCCGAACTCGGCAACACCGCTGACCATCGTCTATTCGACTTTTCAGCAGGGCGGTGGACTGCATACCGGATTTCCGGGCGATCCGGAGCGGGCAAGGTTCGTCATTACCTTCTACCAGTTCATTCCCGGAAAGACCGGGGCGACGGTACGCGACGAACTGTGGAGAAACGCGCCTCTCGGCGGTTCGTGAGCGGCGCAACCCGGGAATCCACCGTGACTACTTCGCCCCGAACCGTTCAACCCGAGTCGGCGTCAGCTACTCCACCGTGATGGAGCCGCGCATGTCCGGGTGCAGGCTGCACAGGTAGCGGTAGGTGCCGGGCTGGGTGAAGGTGTAGGACCATTCGCCCTTGTCGATGATGGGGCTGTTGATGCCCATCGCCTTGTCGCCGATGCCCTGGACGTTGTGCGGGGCCTTGTCGGAGAACTTCCAGGTGACGGTCTCGCCGACCTTGATGGTGACGTCGGCGGGGGAGTACTTCATGCCGCTGACGTCGATCGTCAGGTCGGTCGGCTTGTGCTCGGTCTGCGTGGTCGTGGTGGTGACCGGGCGCGGCTTGCGGGTGGTGGTGGAGGCGGCGTTCCCGCCGTCGCCGGAACAACCGGCGGACAGCAGGGTGGCGGCCACGGCGAATCCGGCGACAACCCGGGCGGATGCGGCGCGGTGACGAACCATCGACATGGGTGTGGAGCGTAGTCTGCGAACGATCGCGGACCGGCCGTGGCCCGCGCCGGGACCGGGAGGCGACGATGTCGGATCGGCGCGGCTACTTCACCGCCGACGAGGTACGGGCGGCCGAGGCGGAGCTGTTCACGCGTGTGCCTGCGGGGATGCCGATGCGGCGGGCCGCGTATGGGCTGGCGATGGTGGTCGCCGACGAATTGCGTTCGGGGACCGGCGGTGTGGTCGGCCGGGCGGTGGGGTTGCTGGTCGGGTCCGGTGACAACGGTGGGGACGCGCTGTGGGCGGGATCGATGCTGGCGCGGCGGGGGGTGGCGGTGACCGCGGTGCTGCTGAATCCGGAACGCGCGCATCGGGAAGGGCTCGCGGCGCTGCGGGCGGCCGGTGGGCGGGTGGTGGATCGGCTCGGTGCGGTGGATCTGGTGGTCGACGGGATCGTCGGGATCTCCGGTCGTGGTCCGTTGCGGCCCGCTGCCGCGGAGCTGGTTGCGGCACTGGACGTTCCGATCATCGCCGCCGACCTGCCCAGTGGGGTGGATCCGGATACCGGGGCGATCGACGGGCCCGCGGTGCGTGCGGCGGTGACGGTGGCGTTCGGGGCGTACAAGCCGGTGCATGCGCTCGCGGCGTCGCATTGCGGGCGAATTGTGCTGGTGCCGATCGGTTTACGCCTGCCGGAACCGGGGCTCGCTCAGCTCGATCCGGCGGAGATCGGGGCCGGCTGGCCGGTTCCGCTGGCGACGGATGATAAATACAGCCAGGGCGTGGTCGGGGTGTGTGCTGGTAGTGCGACGTATCCGGGTGCCGGGGTGCTGAGTACCGGTGCGGCGGTGGCGGCGACGTCGGGGCTGGTGCGCTATGTCGGGGACGACACCGCGGTGCTGGAGAGATTCCCCGAGGTGATCGCCAGCCATACGGTCTCGGGGGCCGGTCGGGTGCAGGCGTGGGCATTCGGTCCCGGCGCCGGCACGGACATCGCCGCCATGGACCGGCTCGCGCAGGTGCTGGCCACCGATCTGCCGGTGCTCGTCGACGCCGACGGGCTCACGCTGCTCGCCGCCGAACCCGCGCTGGTTCGCGGTCGTACCGCGCCGACCGTGCTGACACCGCACGCCGGTGAGTTCGCCCGGCTGACCGGTGCGGAGCTCGGGCCGGATCGGGTGGGTGCGGTTCGTGCACTCGCCGACGAGTGGCAGGTGACCGTGTTGCTCAAGGGGCGAGCGACGATCATCGCCTCGCCAGGGGAGACGACGCTGGTCAATGATGCGGGTGGGTCGTGGGCGGCGACCGCGGGGTCAGGGGATGTCCTGTCCGGGATTCTCGGCGCGTTGCTCGCGGCAGGTCGGTCGCCGGGCTGGTCGGCCGCCGCGGCCGCGCGCGTGCATGCGCTCGCGGCCAACCTCGCCGCGTATGACGAGCAGCCGGCTGCCGCGCCGATCTCGGCCTCGCCGCTGCTGCATCACATACGGCCGGCGATTCGGGTATTGCGAGAACTCGCCGACGCCTGAGCAGGAGATGTCCCAGGTGAGGATTCCCAGGACGGGTGCCGCCCCCGGTGCTGCGAATCCCGCGGGTCCTGGCAGGATCGGGGCTGTGAATGCGCAAGTGGAAACTGTCATCGACCTGGATGCCATTGCCCACAACGTGCGTGTGCTGCGTGAGTTCGCGCAGGGCGCCGCGGTGATGGTGGTGGTCAAGGCTGACGGTTACAACCACGGCGCAGTCGAGGTGGCGCGGACGGCGCTGGGGGCGGGGGCCGCCGAGTTGGGGGTTACCACCGTCGCCGAGGCGCTGGCGTTGCGTGCCGCGGGGATCACCGCGCCGATCCTGTGCTGGCTGAACACCATCGATGCCGATTACGCTGCCGCGATCGCCGGCGATATCGAGATCGGGGTGTCCTCGCTCACGCAGTTGCGGGTCGTCGAGCAGGCTGCCAGGGCGACCGGCCGCACCGCGACGGTCTCGCTCAAGGTCGACACCGGGCTCAATCGCAACGGGGTGTCGGTCGCCGAGTATCCGCAGGTCCTGAAGGCTCTGCGCGCCCTTGTCGACGAGCAGGTCGTCCGGTTCCGCGCGATCTTCTCCCATCTCGCGCACGCCGACGAGCCGGAGCATCCCATGCTCGACCGCCAGCGGGAGCGCTTCCTCGAGGCGATCGCCCAGGCCAAGGAGCAGGGGCTCGAACCCGAGCAGGTGCATCTGGCGAACTCCGCGGCGACGCTGACCAGGCCCGACCTGCATTTCGACCTCGTTCGCCCCGGCATCGCCGTCTACGGACTGTCCCCGATCCCGGAACTCGGCGACTTCGGCCTGCGCCCGGCGATGACGCTGCAAGCCGAGGTCACGCTGGTGAAGCGGGTGGCCGCGGGGGAGGGCGTGTCGTACGGGCATCGCTGGACCGCGCCGCGCGATACGACGGTGGCGCTGGTGCCCGCCGGGTACGCCGACGGTGTATTCCGCTCGCTGAGTGGACGTTTCGAGGTGTGGCTCGGCGGTTCCCGGCACCGTAATGTCGGACGGGTGTGCATGGACCAGTTCATGGTCGACCTCGGCGACAACGCGGGCGGCGTGCGGGCGGGCGATCGGGCGGTGCTGTTCGGCGGCGGCGCGGGCCACCCGCACGCGCTCGACTGGGCCAGGCTGCTCGACACGATCGACTACGAGATCGTGTGCTCACCGCGCGGCAGAGCCGTCCGCCGGTATGTGGGGACCGGCCGATGAGCCGCGGAACCGTGATCCTGCGCGGCGGGCTGGCGACCGCGGGCCTGCTCGGCGCGCTCGCCGTAGCGCACACCCTGCGCCGGATCGGCGCGCGCGTGCTGTGGCCCGCCGAACGTGACGAGTACCGCGACGAGAACTTCGCCCTGATCGATGAGGACGAACCGGGTGTCGTGATCGCCGACGACGGTGTGCCGCTGGCCACCCGCACCTACGGCGACGACTCCGCCGAGCTGACGATCGTGTTCGTGCACGGCTTCTGCAACAGCATGGAGTCGTTCCACTTCCAGCGCCGTGATCTGGCCCGGCAGTGGGGCGACCGGGTCCGGATGGTCTTCTTCGACCAGCGCGGTCACGGCCGCTCCGGCACACCGAGCACCCAGAGCTGCACCGTGGCACAGCTCGGCCACGATGTCGCCGCCGTGGTGCGCGAGTGCGCGCCCGCCGGGCCGGTGGTGCTGGTCGGGCATTCGCTCGGCGGGATGGCCGTGCTCGCCGCGTCGGCGCAGTTCCCCGAACTGGTCGCGTCGCGGGTGATCGCGGTCGGGCTGTTCAGTACCGCGGCCGCCGAGGTGACCGCGACCGGGTTGCCGCAGCTGCTGCGCCATCCCGCGATCGACGGATTCCGGATGGCGGTGCGGACCGCGCCCGCGCTGGTCCAGGTGAGCCGGACCGCGAGCAAGCAGCTGGTCGCGCCGATCCTGCACGTCAGCTCGTTCCACGGCCAGGTGAGCCCGACGCTGTCGCGGTTCACCACCATGATGATCGACCGCACCCCGGTCGGCACCATCGAGAAGTTCCTGAAAGCGATTGAGCTGCACGACGAGTCGGCCGCGCTGCCGGTGCTGGCCGACATACCGGTGCTCGTGCTGTCCGGCGCGCACGACATGGTGATCCCATTCCGCAACTCACACGTGCTTGCCGAAGCGCTCCCCAGCAGCGAGCTGGTGCGGCTGAACGAGGCCGCGCACATGCCACACCTGCAGTTCCCCGATGTGACGCTGGACGCACTCGACCGGCTGCTGGCAAGCGCGGGCTTCGGCGACGCACGTGGCGGGGAGGCCGTCGGTGGCTGACCCACAGCAGCGCGTCCTGACCACGGTCGAGGACACCGAGGCGTTCGGCCGGGAACTGGCCGCGACACTGCGCGCGGGCGACCTGGTGGTTCTCGACGGTCCGCTCGGCGCCGGGAAAACTGCCCTGACCAGGGGAATCGCGGCCGGTCTCGGAGTATTGGGCCGGGTCAGCTCGCCGACGTTCATCATCGCGCGGGCGCACAAGGCCGGGCAGCGCCCGGACGGCACGCCCGGGGTGGCGCTGGTGCACGTCGACGCGTATCGGCTCGCCGGCGACCTGGACGAGCTCGACGCGCTCGACCTCGACACCGACCTGCATCACGCGGTGGTGGTGGTCGAGTGGGGTAAAGGTGTCGTCGAACACCTCTCGGAGCGGCATCTGCGGGTGCAACTCGCCCGGGAACCGGAATCCGATGTGCGCACGGCGATCTGGGAGTGGATCGATTAGCCCGCCCACCGGCGAGCACAGCTGCGCGCCGGGCGCCGATACCACCCGGTATTGTTGAGACAATCATGCTCGTACTAGCAGTCGACACCGCGACACCCGCCGTTACAGCGGGATTGGTGCATCTGTCACCTGCCGCCGACGCGGACTCCCGGCCCGCCGTGGCGACGCTCGCTGCCCGAGTGAAGGTCGACGCGCGCGCCCACGCCGAAGTGCTCACCCCGCAGATCCTGGAATGCCTCGCCGAAGCCGGGGTGCGTCGTGACGAGCTCGACGCGCTCGTCGTCGGTGTCGGGCCCGGCCCGTTCACCGGGCTGCGGGTCGGGATGGCCACCGCCGCCGCCTTCGGCGACGCGCTCGGACTGCCGGTGCACGGCGTGTGCAGTCTCGACGCCATCGCCGCCGAAGCCGCGGGCGAGCAGCGCGAGACGGGGGAACTGCTGGTGGTGACCGACGCGCGCAGGCGCGAGGTGTACTGGGCCCGCTACCTGAACGGGGCGCGGGTCGCCGGTCCCGAGGTGTGCAAGCCCACCGAGGTGCCGCTCGGCGACGCCGTCGCGGTCGCGGGCTCGGCCGCGCACGTCGACTACTTCGATCTCCCGGTGCTGCCCAGCGAGTCGCCCTCGCCCGCGGGGCTGGTGTCGGTCGCCGCGCTCGAGCTGCTGGCCGGAACCGCGCCGGAGGCGCTGGTTCCGCTGTATCTACGCAGGCCCGACGCCGTGGAGAACAGCTTCCGCACCCTCGACCGGACCGGGGCGTGAGTGCCGTGTACCGGATCGAACCGATGACCCCTGCCGATATCGACCGCTGCGTCGAGCTCGAGCATCTGCTGTTTCCCGAGGACGACCCGTGGCAGGCGGTGTCGTTCCGCTCCGAGCTGGCAGGCGCGCACAACCGCTACATCACCGCTCGCGACGCGAACGGCGTCATGGTCGGTTACGCCGGCATCGCGCTGCTCGGTGACGCCGCCCATCCCGAGGCCGAGGTGCACACCATCGGCGTCGACCCGGACTGCCATCGCGGCGGCATCGGCACGCTGCTGCTGGAGGCACTGCTGGCCACGGCGGCCGAACGTGGGGGCCCGGTGTTCCTCGAGGTGCGCACCGACAACGCGCCGGCCATCGCGCTCTACGCCAAGCACGGTTTCCACATCATCGGGCTGCGCAAGAACTACTACCACCCCAGCGGCGCCGACGCGTACACCATGCGGCGGCCCGAACTCACCGCCGCGGCCGACGAATGGGCCGCGCGCGGCAGGCAGGACGAGGTGCTGTCGTGATCGTCATGGGCATCGAAAGCTCGTGCGACGAAACCGGAGTCGGCATCGTCCGGCGCAACCCGGACGGATCGCTCGACCTGCTCGCCGACGAGGTGGCCTCCAGCGTCGACCAGCACGCCCGCTTCGGCGGCGTTGTCCCCGAGATCGCCTCGCGCGCGCATCTCGAGGCGATCGTGCCCGCCATGCGCCGGGCACTGGCCGCTGCCGGGATCAGCAAGCCCGACGCGCTCGCCGTCACCATCGGCCCCGGCCTCGCCGGTGCGCTGCTGGTCGGTGTCGCCGCGGCCAAGGCGTACGCGGCGGCCTGGGATGTGCCGTTCTACGCGCTCAACCACCTCGGCGGGCACGTCGCGGTCGACACGCTCGAGCACGGCCCGCTGCCGCCCGCGGTGGCGCTGCTGGTCTCGGGCGGGCACACCCACCTGCTCCAGGTCACCGATCTGGGCGAGCCGATCACCGAGCTCGGCAGCACCGTCGACGACGCCGCGGGCGAGGCGTTCGACAAGGTCGCCCGGCTGCTCGGCCTCGGCTACCCGGGCGGACCATACCTGGACGCGGCCGCCGCCGGTGGCGATCCGCGCGCCATCGCGTTCCCGCGCGGCATGACCGGGCCGCGTGATGCCCGCTACGACTTCTCCTTCTCCGGCCTCAAGACCGCGGTCGCCCGCTACGTCGAAGCGGCACAGCGCCAGGGCATCACGCCCGAGCGGCTGCCGATCCCGGATATCGCCGCGTCCTTCCAGGAAGCGGTCGCCGACGTGCTCACCATGAAGGCCGTGCGCGCCGCGCAGGACGTCGGGGTGGACACGATCGTGCTCGGCGGCGGCGCCACCGCGAACTCCCGCATCCGCTCGCTCGCCGAAGAGCGTTGCACGGCGGCGGGATTGACACTGCGGGTGCCCAAGCCGCGGCTGTGCACCGACAACGGGGTGATGATCGCGGCGCTGGGCGCCCATGTGATCGCGGCGGGTGCGCAACCCGCCGAGCTGACCGTCGCCACCGATCCGGGTCTGCCGGTGTCGGTGAGTGCCCTGCGCGGCTGATCGTTCCAGCCGCTACGCAGGCGGCCGCGGCCTGAGGCGGCGGTCTGTATGCGCGGCCGATGTGCCTGCGCCTGCTATCTGATGCGGATGGCGCGGCGGCCTACTTGCTCGATGTATCCGGCGCGGCGAGCGTGCTGTCCGGCAGCTAGTCGATCAGCTGGAGCGGTGCTTCGCTCGGCGTGCTCGCGGCGGGCGGCACGGGCACGGGCAGGACACCGTGGGCGGGTGCCTGGGTGGGGGAGGTGTTCGGCGTCGACGGACGCTGTTGCTGGTTGCCGGAGGATCCACTGTTCATCGGGCCGAGTGGCGATTCCGGATACGGGATCTGCGGCAGATTCGGGTCGGGACGCAGCGTCGGGGCCGTCGAGCTTGGCCCGGAGGGGCTGGGCGCCGGGGCCGAGCTGGGCGGCGCTGGCGTGGTGGGCGCGATCGGGCTCGGCGCCGGGGTTTCGGTGGTGGGCGGCGCGGTGGTGACACCGGTGCGGTCGCCGCTCTCGCGGTTCTGCGGTATCGGCGGTAATTGCGGTGCAACGGGTAATGGCTGTCGCACGGAGCTGCTGGTGCCCGCCGGGGTGACATCGGGGGCGTCGGGCGTGATGGCCTGCACGCCGTAGCCGATCACCAGGCCGACGACGACGACCGCGCCCGCCAGCGTCCCGACCACCTTGGTGAACGTGCCGCTCGGCGCGTCACCGAGTGCGGCGGGTAACAGTGCCGACGGCGCGGCGGCATCGGCGACCAGTGCCGCGCCCTTGGCGATCACGGCCTCCGGATCGGCCACGGTGAGTACCGGCACATCTAATCGCGCGTGCAGCGTGTCGACGACGGCGGGGATGTTGGCGCAGCCGCCGATCACCGCCACCGCCTCGGGATACTTCGGCGCCCGGCTGAACACCGACGCGGAGAACAGCGCGATATTGCGCAGCAGCCCGCCGATCAGCTCCTCGAAATCGGAGCGGGTGAGCTTGAGCGGCTGACCGGCCACGTGATCGATGGTGACCGCCGGCGCGATCGACAGGTGCTCCTTGGCCGCCCTGCCCCGATTGGTCAGGGTGCTGCGATTGGGCCTGGTGCCGCGGCGGGCGTAGTGCAGGTCGACGAGATGGTGGTAGATCAACTCGTCGATGGCGTTGCCGCTCAGCGTCGGCGTGCGCTCGGTGTGCAGGATCGTGCCGTCGGCGTAGTCGACGACGGTGACGGTGAGTCCGGTCGCGCCGAGGTCGACCACCGCGACGGTGGCGTAGCGATCGAGCAGGCCGGTATCGCGTAAGTAGATCATCGCCGCGGTGCCCTCCGGCACTAATCGAAGATCACGATGCCGCGTGGTCGCCGCGCGAATTGCCTGGGCCTGCTCCTTGTTCCGGTACGCGACGGCGACGCTGGTCGGTGGCCGCGTACGGGCCGACTCGGCCCTGCGATGCGCGCCCGCGTAACGACCGAGTGGTTCGCCGACCATGCCCGCGCTCTGGGAGACGGGCAGCTGGGTGGTCATCAGCTCGATCGAGGACGACACGAGATCACCGAGGTCGGAGTGCGCCGCGTCGGCGGAAACGACCCGGTAGTCGAAGCTTTGCTCACCGGACGGTCCGGTGGCGACCAGTGCTGAGCACACCACCTCGTTACCGGCAGAGATGCCGAGGGATGTTCGCATGTTCACCTCCCTTCGAGCGGATGGTTCTGTGACGCCGACCATCTCGATGGAACGCTATACATATCCTTTCACAGCCTGTTATGCGAACGTTACAGATCTTGACAGGCGATGTGAAGATCACTGGCGAGTGTGGGCGTGTCGAAAACGCGACATTGGCACAACCCGGCCTTGAGCGCTGGCACTCTCACGTATAGAGTGCTAGTCGGCACTGTGTAGCTGTACTTGTGCCAGTCGACTACTGGGCTTCGGGTCCCGGCACCCGCGACGACGGGGCTGACGCGCAGGGTCGCATGTAGACCGAAACCCGGTCCGGGACAACAGTTCCGGACGACCGAATTTCCCCTGAAAGTGGAGGGCTCAACGTGGCGAGCGTGAACATCAAGCCGCTCGAGGACAAGATCCTCGTCCAGGCCAACGAGGCCGAGACGACGACGGCCTCCGGCCTGGTCATCCCGGACACGGCCAAGGAGAAGCCGCAGGAGGGCACCGTCATCGCCGTCGGCGAGGGCCGGATCACCGAGAAGGGTGACCGCATCCCCGTCGACGTCAAGGAAGGCGACGTCGTCATCTACAGCAAGTACGGCGGCACCGAGATCAAGTACCAGGGTGGGGAGTACCTCATCCTGTCGGCGCGCGACATCCTGGCCGTCGTCACCAAGTAGGCCAACGCCGCATTCGCGTTCCGCCCCGGCGTCGTCAAACCGACCCGGGGCGGATTGCGTTCTCACACAGGAGCTGAATCCTCTATGGCAAAGCAGATCGAGTTCGACGAGAAGGCTCGCCGGGCTCTGGAACGCGGTGTCGACAAGCTCGCCGACGCCGTCAAGGTGACCCTCGGTCCCCGTGGCCGCCACGTCGTGCTGGCGAAGGCCTTCGGTGGCCCGACCGTGACCAACGACGGTGTCACCATCGCGCGTGACATCGACCTCGAAGATCCCTTCGAGAACCTCGGCGCCCAGCTCGTCAAGAGCGTCGCCACCAAGACCAACGACGTCGCGGGCGACGGTACGACCACCGCGACCGTGCTGGCCCAGGCCTTCGTGCGCGCCGGCCTGAAGAACGTCGCCGCCGGCGCCAACCCGATCTCCCTCGGCCAGGGCATCGCGCTGGCCGCCGACAAGGTGTCGGAGGTGCTGCTCGCCGCGTCGACCCCGGTCTCCGGCGAGAAGGCCATCGCCCAGGTCGCCACCGTCTCCTCGCGGGACGAGGAGATCGGCGAGATGGTCGGCAAGGCGCTGACCACCGTCGGCAAGGACGGCGTCGTCACCGTCGAGGAGTCCTCGACCACGCAGACCGAACTCGTCATCACCGAGGGCGTGCAGTTCGACAAGGGCTACCTCTCGCCCTACTTCGTGACCGACCCCGAGACCCAGCAGGCCGTGCTGGAGGACACCTACGTCCTGCTGCACCGCGACAAGATCAGCTCGCTGCCCGACCTGCTGCCGCTGCTCGAGAAGATCGCCGAGTCCGGCAAGGCCGTGCTGATCATCGCCGAGGACATCGAGGGCGAGGCGCTGTCGACGCTGGTGGTCAACTCCATCCGCAAGACGATCAAGGCCGTCGCGGTCAAGGCGCCGTTCTTCGGTGACCGCCGCAAGGCGTTCCTCGACGACCTGGCCGTCGTCACCGGCGGCACCGTGATCAACCCCGATCTCGGTGTCACCCTGCGCGAGGCCACGATCGAGCAGCTCGGTCAGGCGCGGCGCGTCGTCGTCACCAAGGACGAGACCGTGCTCATCGACGGTGCGGGCACCGCGGACGACATCGCCGCCCGCAGCGCGCAGCTGCGTCGCGAGATCGAGGCGACCGACTCCGACTGGGACCGCGAGAAGCTCGAGGAGCGCCTCGCCAAGCTGGCCGGTGGCGTCGCGGTGATCCGCGTCGGCGCGGCCACCGAGACCGCGCTCAAGGAGCGCAAGTACCGCGTCGACGACGCGGTCGCGGCGGCCAAGGCCGCGGTCGAGGAGGGCATCGTCCCCGGCGGCGGCACCGCGCTGGTGCAGGCCGCGACCGCGCTGGTCGAGCTGCGCGACTCGCTGACCGGTGATCAGGCCGTCGGCGTCGAGGTGGTTCGCAAGGGCCTCGAGGCGCCGCTGTTCTGGATCGCCACCAACGCCGGTATCGACGGCGCTGTCGTGGTCAGCAAGGTCGCCGACGGCAAGGAAGGCTTCAACGCCGCCACCCTTACCTACGGTGACCTGCTCACCGACGGTGTCGTCGACCCGGTCAAGGTGACCCGCTCCGCCGTGGTGAACGCCGCCTCGGTCGCGCGGATGATCCTGACCACCGAGAGCGCCATCGTGGAGAAGCCGGCCGAAGAGGCCGACAACCACGGGCATCACGGTCACGCGCACTGACGCACAACTGACGAAGGCCCCTGGACCGCAAGCGGTTCGGGGGCCTTTTGTTGTCTGCTAGCTCGCTACCGGAGGTTCTTCGGCGAGAATCGCCGCCAGCAGGCGCGTGCGCAGGGACGGGGGCGGTGGGGCGGGTGTGCTTGACCCGAGAACGGCGAGAGCTTCGCGGGTGCCGCGGAGCTCTCGCGAGAACTCGGTACAGAGCGTGGGATTTTCGGTATCGATGATGGTGTGGATCGTGTGATGGTCTTCGTCGTCGATCAATCCGAGCGCGACGGTGTGCGCGAGATCGATCTGGGCTTCGTTCATCTCACGTCACCCCCAAACTTTTCTTCAGTCGTGTCAATCCGTCCCGAATCCGGGACTTAACGGTCGGTAGTCCTATGCCGAGATGCTGAGCTACCTCAGCGTAGGTCCGCCCGCCGTAGTAGGCGAGCGAGATCGCCTCGCGTTGGGTCTCGGTCAGTGTCGAGAGCCCGCGCTGGACGGCCTGTTGTTCGAGTCTGCGTTCCACCTCCTCGGTGACCTCGTCGAATTCGTTGCCGAGAACCCTTATCCCGTAGGCGACTTCGCGCTGGGTGTGGGCTTGCTCGGCACGAACCCGGTCGACCGCCCGCCGGTGCGCCAACGTCATCAGCCAGGTCACCGCCGACCCCTTGGTGGGGTCGAAACTCGTTGCGGTGCGCCAGATCTGGAGATAGACCTCTTGCGTGGTCTCCTCCGCGTATCCCGGGTCGTGCAGGACCCGCAGGATCAGGCCGAAGACGCGCGCAGACGTCCGGTCGTACAGTTCGGCAAAGGCATGCTGGTCGGACAGGCCGCATCGTTCCAACAGTGCAGCTAGCTCGACTCCTTCGGCCGCGCGTGCGGTAACTGCAGAATCCACGCTCGGTGGGAAGGCTTCGCTTCGGAACCCATTCTGTGTCATCGGTCACGAATCTAGCCCGCGGCTATGACCTCCCTTCGCCCGGGGGTGCTTTGATCGCGTGCCAGCTATTTGCTAGAGATTCGGCACGCCACGCCGGGCGGATGGGGTCGGATTTGCCGAGGTGCCTAGACGGCCATGCGGCGCCGGTTGCGGCGCGCGTGCATCTCGCGTTCGGTCTCCGACATTCCGCCCCAAATGCCATAGGGCTCACTGACCTTGAGCGCGTGGGTGCGGCACTGCATCAGCACCGGGCAGGCCCGGCAGATCTCCTTGGCGCGCATCTCGCGCGCGGTGCGGGCGCGGCCGCGCTCGCCGTCCGGATGGAAGAAGACGGCGGAGTCCTGTCCGCGGCACGAGCCACGCATCTGCCAATCCCAGACGTCGGCGTTCGGACCGGGGAGGTGGGTGGGCATGGGCATGGTGAACTCCTTGTGGTGCGAGCTCGTCAGCGTTGTCGAGCGAAGTTGGTGCGGCAGGTCTTCGCGCCACCTCCGGGGAGGTGGCCGGCTCGACGGTGCCTGACGGTGCCGTTGGATGGTCGCTGCAATTTCGCGCGGCGCCGACCCCGGCGATGAGCTACGTTAGGTGCAGGCGGGAAATTCCGTCAATAGTTCCGCGCATTGGTTCCGCAAATCTGCAACGCTGAAATTTAACCTGCGCACTGTTTACATTTCACACTCGTTCCGTTCATACTGTTCGGTTGGCTATGGATCGGTCGCCGCGCGGTGTCCACGCCGGTCGGCATTTTCCCAGGTCGCGCCGGTCAGGGGCGGGTTCTGCCAGGTGGCCTCCGCCTCGTCCGGGTGGTACGGATCACAACGACCCTCGTGCGCGGCCTCGGCGGAGATGGCGGAAACAGGGCGCCGAGGTTAATTGCGCGAAACGCATGTGAATTCGAAACATTGCGGTAGAGGCGGCGGCGGGCGGAGATTTACCTGATGGCAACATCGGCCACCGGGGCAAAAGCTGAGTGGTAGCTGTCCGGGCGCGGTTGGGACATATCACGAGAACCGCGGGTGCGCGGTGGCGGCTACAGTCTCGTCGTGCAGAGAACGGCTTCACCCGCGGATATCGGTTCCGAAATACTCGCTTCGACGGCTTTCGGGCCCACTCCCGGACGGGCCGCTGCGGAGTTGCCGGAACCGGCCGACCCCGCGCGACGGTGGTACCGGGCCGTCGCGCTCGGTGGTCAGGGCCGATACGCCGCCGCCCGATCCGACCTGCGGATACTCGCCGGAACCCGGATCGATCCGGCGCTGCGATCCCGCGTCGAAAGCACCCGCGGATCGCTGCTGCGTCAGCTCGGTGGCCACGCCGCCGCCGCGGCATTCGACGGCCGCGCGGCGAACCTCGCGCTCGGCGCCACCGGACCGGATCGCGCCGAGGCACTGGCCGACGCCTTCACCGGTCTGGCCGCCGACGCGCTCGGCACCGGCAGACTCGCCCTGGCTCGCAGACTGCTCGGCCGGGTGGAACCGCTGCTGGCCGAAGCCCCACCCCGCTGCGCGGTGCGGTGGCACTGGGTGCGCGCGGAGACCGCGCTCGCCGGCGGCGAGGCCGCGCCCGCCTTGCGCGACGCCGAGATCGCGGTCGAGCTCGCCGCCGCGCTGCCGTCGGTGCGGCACCGGGTGAAGTCCGCTCTGCTCGTCGCCGCGGCCACCGCCGCCGCTGGCGAAACGAACCGCTCCGCGGAACTGGCTCGCGCGGTCGATGTGGACTGCCGCGAGCACGCCTTGCTGCCCCTGCGATGGGCGACCGCGATGCTGCGCGCCGGGGTGTGTGAGCAGGCAGAAGCCAGGGCCGCCGCGGACGAAGCCGCAGATCACGCGGCCCGAATCCGCACGTGGGGCGGGGATTTCACGCTGCCTGTTTCGTAACCCGGTTCTGTTGATCTTCCTGAGAGGTCTCATAGAAGCGACCAGGCCCGCTCGCGGGTGATCAACGGGTCGCTATTGTTAGTTCCGTTCCGCCGCTTCGGTGGAAGCTCGGTCACATCAGACCGCGCCACTCGTAACGCCAGGAAAATCTCTGACGATGACGCATATGGGCGAAGAGTTGGACCTCGCCGTCGCTGCGGCTGCGCAGGGCGACAGGACTGCTTTAGCTCAGGTACTGGAACTGATCCGGCCGTTGGTAGTCCGCTACTGCCGAGCTCGGATCGGAGCCGCGGAGCGCGGGCAGCTCTCCGCGGACGACGTTGCGCAAGAGGTCTGTTTGGCTGTGATGACCGCCCTGCCCCGCTATCAGGATCAGGGTCGGCCCTTCATGGCCTTCGTATACGGGATCGCTTCGCACAAGGTCGCCGACGCCCATCGCAATGCCGCCCGTAACAAGGCGGAGGCGATGGCCGAAGTACCAGATGTCATATCCACCGACCAGGGACCGGAGCAGCGAGCTCTCGACTCGGAGACGAGCAGGCAGATGAACACTCTGCTGGCAACGCTCCCCGAGAAACATCGGGAAATCCTGATCCTGCGCTTGGTCATGGGTCTGTCAGCAGAAGAGACCGCAGTCGCCGTGGGCAGCACGGCGGGGGCGATACGGGTGGCCCAGCACAGGGCACTCGCGAAACTGAAGTCACAAGTGGCGAGGGCAGGTGAAATGTATGGCTAGGGATGGCGAGCGCGGTCGAGGCGACCGGAAGGTTTGGCGTGGGTCGCACGACAGCGGTCCCTACGCCGCCGAGGATGCCGGTGATTCCGGTCCGGTCGACATTGCGGCGGTGCGCAGCGACGATGCGCTGATCGACGCGATCGCGAGCGACGGCCCGGTGCGTACCGACAGCCCCGAGGAATTCCAGCTGGCGTCGTTACTCGCGGATTGGCGGGCCGATCTCCTGGCCGAGCCGATGCCCGCGGGCCCTGATCTGGACACCGTGTTCGCGGCGGTCAATCAGGAGATCGGCGCGCGGCAGGTTCGGGTCGGAGCTTCCTCGCGCGGACGTCTACGGCTGGTACGCCCCATTCTCGGAGCGGCTGCGGCACTGGCCGTGGTCTTCGGCGGTATCACGGCGTTCTCCTACAGCGCCGCCCCCGGCGATCCGCTGTGGCGGGTCAAGGAGGTCGTGTTCAGCGAGCAGGCCCAGTCGACCGTCGTTGCACGGGTCGACGATGATCTGGTCGCCGCGCAGAACATGCTCGACGCGGGCAACCCGGAGCAGGCGCGGGTCATGCTGGAACAGGCTTCGGCCACCGCGACCCAGGTCAACGACCAGGGCAAGCGGGAAGATCTGGTCGCCCGCTGGAACCTGCTGCGGGACGAGCTGGCCAAGCGGGCCCCCGAGATCGCCGCGCAGCTGCCGCCGTCGACACCGGCGTCGCCCGGTTCGACCAAGCCGAGTTCACCCTCGCAGGCTCCGGCCACGAGCAATCCGGCCACCACGGCTCCGCTGGCGCCGACCGGTCCCGGTTCGGGTACCACCGAACCGCCGGTGATCCTGCAGTCGCCCGGTCCGGAGACCAAGCCGGTGGTCCCGCCGGAGACCGTCGAGCCGACGTTGCCGCCCGTGACCACCGTGCCGAGCACGCCGCCCCCGGCGACGGTCGAGCCGACAACGCCGCAGACCACCATCGTCGAACAACCGCCGGTTACCGTGCCGACGGTGGTCCCGACATCGCATCAGTCGCAGCCGACGGTTCCGCCGACGCTGCAAACCCCGCCGGCCCTGTCGATCCTGCCCGCACCGCCCGCGGTGCCGTCACTCTGATCGTTCCCAGCCACGACGAAGGCCCCGAACCTGAGGTTCGGGGCCTTCGTCGTTGTGTTCGGAGCCGGGCGCCATCGTCCCCGCGCATGCGTGACCGGTGCGGGGGAGCGGGCCTGGCGGACAGCTCAGTTGTCGAAGCCGTCGAAGCCGTCGCCGTGGAACGCCTCGTTCATCGATGCGTCCGCGTAGCCGCGGCAGTAGTCCCAGGTGACGTACGCCTCGGGCGTCGGGTCGTAGGCGGGCTCGTGCGGACGGACGGTGCCGTCGACGAGTAGCTGGAGCAGGTTCGCCCGCAGCATGTCCCAGTCGTGGTAGTGATCTTGCCGACAATCCTCGCAGCTGACGACGAGCCCGCGGATGCCGCGATGGGCAAGCAGGGCTTCGTACACCGCGAGGTCGGCGAGATCTTCCTCGACCGCGAGGCGCTCATGAGGATCCAGCGGCTCGCCGGGCTCGATGGCATCGAGCGCGGCAGACGGGTCGGAGGGGTCTCCGGCAAAGGGATCCGGCGGCAGGCCAGGTGGTAGATGGTCACGCACATCCCCACGGTACGCAGTACTTGGTGGTCTGCGCCAGCGATGCACCGGGCAAGTTTGCCGCGGGGCTCACTTCACAGGCGTGTTCGCCCGCCGGATACCATGGAATGCAGGCGTCGGCGAGCTTGTTCTCACCGACCATCAATCTTTTCCGCTCAGCACCGTCGCATCGCAGCTTTCGGCGTACGTTGCTACCGACGACCAGGAGGGGTCGATCCGAATGAGTAATCCCGTGTCGGGCGAACGAATCGCGGTGCGCCCTCCTACGGGTGGCGACGATCCGACCAAGATCGCCATGCTCGGCCTCACGTTCGACGACGTGCTGTTGCTGCCTGCCGCCTCGGATCTCATCCCCAGTTCCGTCGAGACTTCCAGCAGGCTCACCAGGGAGATCACCCTGCGCACCCCGCTGGTGAGTTCGGCCATGGACACCGTCACCGAGGCGCGCATGGCCATCGCCATGGCGCGTGCGGGCGGCATGGGCGTGCTGCACCGCAACCTGTCGGCCGCCGATCAGGCCGCCCAGGTGGAGACGGTCAAGCGCTCGGAGGCGGGCATGGTGACCGACCCGGTCACCTGTCGTCCCACCGACACCCTCGCCGAGGTCGACGCGATGTGTGCCCGGTTCCGCATCTCGGGCCTGCCCGTGGTGGACGAGACCGGCGCGCTGGTCGGCATCATCACCAACCGTGACATGCGCTTCGAGGTCGATCAGGAGCGCCGTGTCGACGAGGTGATGACCAAGGCGCCGCTGATCACCGCCCAGGAGGGCGTCACCGCCGAGGCCGCGCTGGGTCTGCTGCGCCGCCACAAGATCGAGAAGCTGCCGATCGTCGACGGCAACGGCCGTCTGCGCGGCCTGATCACGGTCAAGGACTTCGTCAAGACCGATCAGTACCCCAACGCCACCAAGGACCGCGACGGCCGCCTGCTGGTCGGCGCCGCGATCGGTGTCGGCCAGGACTCCTGGTCGCGCGCGATGACGCTGGCCGACGCCCAGGTCGACGTGCTGATCGTCGACACCGCGCACGGCCACCAGTCGCAGGTGCTGCAGATGGTCGCCAAGGTCAAGGCCGAGGTGGGCGATCGCATCCAGATCGTCGGCGGCAATGTCGCCACCCGCGCAGGCGCGGCCGCGCTCGTCGAGGCGGGTGTCGACGCTGTCAAGGTGGGTGTCGGTCCCGGCTCCATCTGCACCACCCGCGTGGTCGCCGGTGTCGGCGCGCCGCAGATCACCGCGATCCTCGAGGCCGTCGCCGCGTGCAAGGCCGCCGGTGTTCCGGTGATCGCCGACGGTGGCGTGCAGTACTCCGGTGACGTCGCCAAGGCCATCGCGGCCGGCGCGTCCACGGTGATGCTCGGCTCGCTGCTCGCCGGCACCGCCGAGGCCCCCGGTGACCTGATCCTGGTGAACGGCAAGCAGTTCAAGAGCTACCGCGGCATGGGCTCCCTCGGCGCCATGCAGGGCCGCGGCCAGGCCAAGTCGTACTCCAAGGACCGCTACTTCCAGGACGACGTGCTCGCCGAGGACAAGCTGGTCCCCGAGGGCATCGAGGGCCGGGTCCCGTTCCGCGGCCCGGTCAACCAGGTGATCCACCAGCTCGTCGGCGGCCTGCGCGCGGCCATGGGCTACACCGGTTCGCAGAACATCGAGCACCTGCAGGGCGCTCAGTTCGTGCAGATCACCGCGGCGGGCCTCAAGGAGAGCCACCCGCACGACATCACCATGACCGTCGAGGCCCCGAACTACACCGGGCGCGGCTGAGTACAATAGGTGCGTTTGTGCGCCGGGAGGTACGCTCCCGGCGCACAGCCATGCGGTCGTTCTCCGGCCGCGACAACGCGCGCACACGCGCGCCCGAACACAGGGAGCAACTGTGCGTGACATGGTGGAAATCGGCATGGGCCGCGTCGCCCGTCGCACCTACGAGCTCGACGACGTCGACATCGTCCCCTCGCGGCGGACGCGCTCGTCCAAGCAGGTCTCGCTGGCCTGGCAGCTCGACGCGTACCGCTTCGAGGTCCCGGTGCTCTCGCACCCCACAGACGCGCTGGTCTCGCCCGAGTTCGCGATCGAGCTGGGTCGCCTCGGCGGCCTCGGTGTGATCAACGGTGAGGGCCTGTGGGCCCGGCACGCCGACGTGCAGGACAAGATCGATCAGCTGATCGATCTCGTCGACAAGGGGGGTTACGAACGCGCGATCTCCCTGCTCCAGGAATTACACGCCGCGCCGATGCAGCCCGACTTGCTCGCGGCCGCTGTCGCGCAGGTGCGCGCGGCCGGCGTGACCACCGCGGTCCGGGTGGGCCCGCAGAACGCCCGCGCCCTCACCCCTGCCCTGGTGCAGGCCGGTGTCGACCTGCTGGTCGTGCAGGGCACCATCATCTCCGCCGAGCATGTCGGCGACGGTGAGCCGCTGAATCTGAAGACCTTCATCGCCGAGCTGGACGTGCCGGTCGTCGCCGGTGGCGTGAGCGATCACCGCACCGCGCTGCACCTGATGCGCACCGGCGCCGCGGGCGTCATCGTCGGCTACGGCTCCTACCCCGGCGCCACCACCACCGGCGAGGTGCTCGGCATCGGCGTCCCGATGGCGACCGCGATCGCCGACGCCGCCGCGGCGCGGCGCGACTACCTCGACGAGACCGGCGGCCGCTACGTGCACGTCATCGCCGACGGCGATGTGGCCACCTCCGGCCAGCTGGCCAAGGCCATCGCCTGCGGCGCCGACGCCGTGATGCTCGGCGTGCCGCTGTCGGCGGCGGCCGAGGCGCCCGGCCGCGGCTGGTACTGGCCCTCGGCGACCGCGCACCCCTCGGTGCCGCGTGGTTCGTTCCTGCCGGTCGACGAGTCCTGGCTGGACGGCGCCGACGGCACCGTCACGCGCCCGAGCCTCGAGCGCGTGCTCTACGGCCCCTCCGACGACCCGTTCGGTTCGCTGAACCTGGTCGGCGGCCTGCGCCGCTCGATGGCCAAGGCCGGCTACTCCGACCTCAAGGAATTCCAGAAGGTCGGGCTCAGCGTCCGCTAGCGCACGTGGGTCGGTGAGACCCGGTCCCGCAGGAATCGCGCGATCGCCGTGTTGACCGGTTCCGGGTGGGTCATCGTGACGGCCAGACGGGCGCCATCGATCTCCAGGAATGTGGAGGCGGTGAGCCCGTCGGCCAGCGTGCGGGCGCGATCGCCCGCGATGCCGCTGTGGGTGGCGTGGATGATCAGCGCGGGGCAGGTGATCTCGCGCAGCCGGTCCAGCACCGAGTCGCGGCCGAGCAGGCAGCCGACGGCGGCGTCGAGGCCGTTGTGCGCGTCGCCGACCCAGCGCTTGGTCCAGATGCCGCGGTACCAGTCGTCGTCGCCGATCAGCCAGTCGGCCAGGCGGCCCGCTGCTTCTTCCCGCGAGCCCTTGTCGTGCCATTCGTCGAGGAAGCGCTGGGTCGCGGTGGACTGTTCTCTGGTCGGCCCGTGCGCCTCGGTGCTGATGAGGATGAGCGCGGCGACGCGTTCCGGCGCGACCAGCGCGGTCCGCAATGCGGTGAAGCCCCCTTGCGCGGTGCCGCCGACGATGGCGCGTTCGGCGCCGATGTGGTCGAGGACGGTCAGCGCGTCGCGCGCGGCGGTCCAGTAGGTGAAGGGCAGCCGCTGATCCTTGGTGCGGCCGTGCCCGCGCGCGTCCCAGGCCACGATGCGGAATTCGGGAGCGAGAGCGGCCTGCTGGGAGGCGAACATGGTGCGGTCCATGAAGAATTCGTGGGCGAGCAACACCACCGGCCCCGTGCCACCGCTGTCCTCGTAGTAGATGTCGGCATCGATCGCGCGGGCGAATGGCACGTGCACGAGGATAGCCAGGTCGACCGGGTATTGCGCAATGTTCTCCCAACGCGTGGGCACGGACCGATGCCCGTTGCTCGGGCTTCGTACACCGTCACTAAACTGGGGCGGTGGCAGAAACTCAGAGACCGGTCCTCGTCGTCGACTTCGGCGCACAGTACGCCCAGCTGATCGCCCGCCGGGTGCGTGAGGCGCGGGTGTTCTCCGAGGTGATTCCACACACCATGACGGTGGAGGAGATCGCCGACAAGCAGCCCCTGGCGGTGATCCTGTCCGGCGGCCCGTCCAGCGTGTACGCCGAGGGCGCACCGCAGCTCGACGCGCGGCTGTTCGACCTGGACGTGCCGGTTTTCGGCATCTGCTACGGCTTCCAGGCGATGGCGCAGGCGCTCGGCGGCACGGTGTCGCACACCGGCACCCGCGAGTACGGCCGCACCGAGCTCAATATCGACGGCGGTGTGCTGCACGGCGGCCTGCCGACGGTGCAGCCGGTGTGGATGAGCCACGGTGACGCCGTGACCGACGCCCCGGAGGGCTTCGAGGTCACCGGCACCACCGCGGGCGCTCCGGTCGCCGCGTTCGAGGATCGCGCGCGCCGCCTGGCCGGCGTCCAGTACCACCCCGAGGTGCTGCACTCCCCGCACGGCCAGCAGGTGCTGAGCCGCTTCCTGCACGAGCTGGCGGGTATCCCCGCGGCGTGGACCCCGGCCAATATCGCCGACGCGCTGATCGAGGACGTGCGCGCGCAGATCGGTGACGGCCACGCGATCTGCGGCCTGTCCGGTGGCGTCGACTCCGCCGTCGCCGCCGCCCTGGTGCAGCGCGCGATCGGTGACCGGCTCACCTGTGTGTTCGTCGACCACGGCCTGCTGCGGGCCGGCGAGCGCGAGCAGGTGCAGCAGGACTTCGTCGCCGCGACCGGCGCCAAGCTGGTGACCGTCGACGCGGTCGACAAGTTCCTCGGCGAGCTGAAGGGCGTCTCCGACCCGGAGGAGAAGCGCAAGATCATCGGCCGCGAGTTCATCCGCTCCTTCGAGGACGCGGTCGCCGGCATCGTGCTCGAGGAGGGCGCTGCCGCAGGCGCTGCCCCGAAGGTCGAGTTCCTGGTGCAGGGCACCCTGTACCCGGACGTCGTCGAATCCGGCGGCGGCACCGGCACCGCCAACATCAAGAGCCACCACAATGTCGGCGGCCTGCCCGACGACCTCGAGTTCGACCTGGTCGAGCCGCTGCGCCTGCTGTTCAAGGACGAGGTCCGCGCGGTCGGCCGCGAGCTGGGCCTGCCGGAGGAAATCGTTGCCCGCCAGCCCTTCCCCGGCCCCGGCCTGGCCATCCGCATCGTCGGCGAGGTGACCGCCGACCGGCTCGACCTGCTCCGCCAGGCCGACGCCATCGCCCGCGAGGAGCTCACCGCCGCAGGCCTGGACAAGCAGATCTGGCAGTGCCCGGTCGTGCTGCTCGCCGACGTGCGTTCGGTCGGCGTGCAGGGCGACGGCCGCACCTACGGTCACCCGATCGTGCTGCGCCCGGTGTCGAGCGAGGACGCGATGACCGCGGACTGGACTCGCCTGCCCTACGACGTGCTGGAGCGCATCTCCACCCGGATCACCAACGAGGTGAAGGACGTCAACCGCGTCGTGCTCGATGTGACGAGCAAGCCGCCGGGCACCATCGAATGGGAGTGAGCTGTATATCTGGCGGCTGGCGCCGCGGGTTTTCAGCCTCGTGACCTGACCGCCGAGGGGCGATACCGCGCCTGCGGCGTTACGTCTCGCCCCTCGGCGGCGAGGCGGCCGGAAACGTGGTGGTGGCGATTGGTGGTTTGTGCCGGTACGCCAGCAGGATTCGGCCCAGCGGTAGTCCATTCGAGGGGCGAGTTTCCTGCGTGCGGTCGGTGCGTTCGTCCATTGCCGTTGTCCTCCGACAACAATGGCCCGTCACGGAGACGGGCCATTGTCGTGTCTCGGTTGTCCGGTTGTCTTTCGTCAGTGTCGTTTGCGACGCGGGGAGAAGGTCAGCAGCAGGCCGATGACGATCGCCGTGATCACCACGCCCCAGCCGATCGGCAGGATGCCGCCGCCCTCGGGAGTGGGTGCGCCCAGCAGGGCCCACACGCTCAGGGCGAGCGCGATCAGGCCGGTGCAGAGCAGGGAGAACGCGGGTCGGCGCTGCGTGTCGACGCTGGTCTGATCAGCCACGGGTCACCTCCACATCACCGAGGTGCATCTTGATGTGCAGATCGAGGACCGGTGCGCCGGGGGTGCCCGGCCCGCTCAGTCCTTCCACGCAGGTCGAGTCGGCCACGCGGATGTCACATGTCGTGTTCACTGTCATCCCTTCGGGCAGGTGCACTTTCGCGTCACCGATGTTCACCGCGACCTCCACGCTGCGGGACTCGGTGAGATTCAGGCCACGCAGATCCAGCGTGCCGGAACCGATGTCGAGGGCGTAGCGGGGCTGCAGCTCCGACACCGAGGTCGGCGCCCAGACACGGTCGCCGACGGCGCCGTTGTTCTCGAAGTCGATCGGGCCGATCAGCGAGGCCAGCAGCACGAACCCGGCCAGCGGTGCGGTGAGCACCAGCAGTCCGTAACCGCGCCGCAGGAAGGCGCCCGCGATGAGTCCGAGGCCGACGACCGCCAGGGCGAAGGCCGCGATCCGCGCGGGGGTCATCCATTCCACACCCGAGGCCGCCGCCGCACCCGCCACCGCTGCCGCCAGGATCGCCAGGCCGATGGTGACCGGGGTGAGCCGGGAGCGTGGTCGTTTCGGCGGCGGTGGTGGCGCCACGACGTAGCGGGGCGCCATCTCGGGGAGTTCCCAGGCGAGGGGTGCGATGGCGAGCGGGTCGACACCGGCGGGGACCTGCGCGCCGATGCGGGGGAATCCCGGTGCGGGCTGGGCGAGGTCTTTGCGCAGGACCTCGGTGCGGCCGTCGGGTCCGGTGGGCGGCGTGGGCTCGTCCTCGGCCGGTGCGGCGACGAGCTCGGATGATTCGGCGTCGCGCTTACCGAGGTCGATAGCCGAGCCGGATTCGCTCGAATCGTCCACCGGGCGTACGAGATCGGTCGAGGTGTCGCTCGGCGCGACGGCCCGCATCGGTGTGGATTCCGCTGCGGGAGTGAACGGGGCGGATGCGGGCTCCTCGGTGACCGGGGCAGCCGTGGCGTCCTTGTGCAGGACGACCGTCTCGGCCGCGTCGACCCGGAGCAGCGGGGTGGATTCCGCTGCGTCCGTGCGGTTTTCCTCGCGGGGGAACACGGTCGTCGCCGGATCGGGGACGTAGGCGTCGGGCAGCTTGGTGTAGGGCGTGTACATCCCGGTCGGCGGCACGTCCGGGATGTACGGGTAGCCGCGGACCGGTACGCCGGTCGGATAGCCGGTGGCGGCCGGATAGCTCCCCGTGCCGAGCGACCCGGCGCGGACGGTGTCGAAACCGGTCGGCAGTTCGGGGTGCCGGATGTAGAGCATCCACCAGCCCGCGAGCATCAGGCCCATACTCACCACGCCCGACCCGCCGAGCCCGAGCCCCATCGGACCCATGGTCGACACCGCGATCGCCAGCGCCACGATCAGCACGATCGTCTTGGTCTGCGAGTGCGTGCCGCGCGCGTGCTCGGTCAGCGCCTCGGCCGCCGACACCTCGTTCCCCGCCGAACTCAGGATCAGCCACGCCAGCAGGTACAGCACGATGCCGGCGCCACCGAAAATGGTCGACACGACGAACGCCACCCGCAGCAGCACCGGATCGACCCCGTACCGCAGCCCGAACCCAGCGGCGACACCGGCGATCGGCCCCTGCCGCGGCAGCCGGACGGGCCGCGTGTGCCACATCTGCTGGATTTGGTCACCGAAGCTCGCTCTGCTCATGCCATCCATGGTGTGCCGGACCAGCCCTTTCGCACATCGGGGTGAACCCTGAGGTTTGCCCGGGTTCCCCGGTCAGGCGCAGGGCGGGCGATAGGAGACGTTGGGCACCTGGCGTCGCCAGACGGGTTCGGTGAGCGCGTCACCGGTGGCCGCGCAGATCCGTTCGGCGACCAGTTCGGGGTCCAGATCCCAGACGCCGAGCTGGCCGTTGTCGGTGACGATCATGAGCTGTTCGCCGGCGGGATGCAGGACAACGTGGCGGTTGAGCCCGTCGGCAGGCCCCAGCGGCCCGGCGCCCTTGCGGGGCGCGCGTGGGTCGTCGAGATACCAGAGCGCGGTTGTTCCGTCGTCGCTCGAGATAGCGAGACTGTGGGAGTCCACCGACGTGGACAGCGCGACGATCGGTGCCATTTCGGTGCGGAGTGTGTCGGCGAGCGGTCCGATCGTCTCGGGGCCTTCGATGTCCCACAGCCGGAGGTTGTCGAACTCCGTCACGATCATGGTCCGATTGTCGGGTAGGAAAAGCGAGGGCTGGAAGATGGCCGAGGCATTGTTGCCGATCTCGCCGATCACACTCGGATTGTCGGGGTCGCTGATGCTCCAGATCTCGCGCATGTACGGCCGCCGGCGGTCGTCCGGATCGAAGGATACGGTCTCCAGCTTGTCGCCGTCGGCGTGGAACCGGCCCAGGAAGACCTCGCCGAACGTCGTGGTGATCGGTGCGCCCAGACGAACCGGCGTTGTCCGGTCGGTGATGTCCCACATCTGGATCGAGGAACCGTCGCCCACCAGCATCCGATTGCCCTCGACTGTCGACGACATAGTGCCGATGGCGGGCCACGGGGGCAGGGGGGCGCGGGTTGCCGGGATCGTCGAGGTCGAAGACGAGCCGCTGTGCGCCGTAGCGGTCGTGGATCGACAGCGTGCGTCCGTCGGGACTCAGCGCGGGTTGAGAACGACCGGGCGAACCGGGGATCGTCGCTCGCCGGACCGGGTTGCGGGGTTCGGCGGTGTCCCAGACCGTCACGGCCCCATTGCTGGACAGCACGGCCATCCGGTCGCCTGTTCGGTCGAAAACGGGCAGGTACGAGGAGTGCTGGGCTGTCGCGACCAGCGATCGCGGGATCGACCAGATGCGCAACGTTCCATCGTTGCCAGCTCCGGCCAGTAACGGTCTGTCTGGAAGGAAAATCAGCGATCGCGGCCCGTTCTCGCAGGACGCGACCAAGGATCGCAGGCAGTGGCCCAGGCTCACCGACAGCGCGGGTGCGGCTTGCTCCGGCTGAACGCGATCGGTGATGTTCCACAATCTGCCCGCGTCTCCGGCGCTCGTGGCGAGCACGGAGCTGTTCGGGGCGAAGGCGATCGAATGCATAACGCCGTCGTCGACCCGAAACGGAGACCCGTACCTGCGGGGATTGCCAGGATCGGTGACCTGCCAAAGCTCCACGCGGCTCGATAGCGGGCCTGCGGTGTCGGCCGATCCGAAGGTGCCGATCGCCAAGAGCGCGCTGTCCGAGCTGAACTCGAAGTCACGGAGATGGCTGGTGTCGGGGATTGTCCCGACGAGACGTGCGGCTGCCGGGTCGCGGACGTCCCACAGCTGCACGACATCGGAAGCCCCTCGGTCGTACGCGGATCGGCCCACTGCGAGCAGAGTGCTGTCGGGACTGAACTCGACGGCGGATCCCACGTGCTCGGTTCCGCTGCGGGGCAGGTCTATGCGCCTCGACCGCACGGGGCCGGACGGGTCGGCGAGAGACCAGAACGTCACCGACGACGCATCCGATTCGGCGAGCTGGGTCCCGTTCGGGCTGACCGCGATCGACTCCCGTCGGCCGGTGGTGAGCGTGTGCAGCAGCCGCGGTGACTCCGGATGTGCGAAGTCCCAGAACTGAACGCCCGCTGGCCCATTGGTGACCGCATTCGAACCACCGGCGACAAACGCCAAGCTTTCGACCGGTGCGTCGAAATCGGTCTCGATGCGCACCGGCCGCTGCGGGACGGTGGTGTCCCAGAGCATGACCTTGTTGTCGAGATCAATGGAAACGAGCAGCCCGTCCGACGGTCGGGCGACCAGCGATTCGACGGGTTGCTCATGGGCGGGCACGGTGACCGCGAGCGGCAACTCCTGGGTGTTCAGCAGCTGAGTCCGGGTCGAGAGGTCGGGCCGCATCCGATACGCGGCCAGCGACAACTGCGCCGACAGCGACGGATCGGTGGTTCGGGTCCGTTGCGCCGCGGCGACCAGTTCCGCGTAGTCACGGTCCGCTGTGCGCTGATCGGCCAGCTTGCCGCGGTCCCAGGCGACCACACCGGTGGCCAGCAGCGCGACCACGATGGCGGCGGCGCCTGCCCGCCGGCGTCGTCCCAGCTGGGCCGACCGTCCCGAGGCGTCGAGAAAGGCGCGGGCGCGTGGGCTGGTCGCGGTGCCGCGGGTGTGTTCGCGCGCGCTGTCGAGCCGCGTACCGCGATAGAGCAGCGCGGGATCGCGTGCGGCGGTTTCCCATTCGGTGGCGTCGCTCTCCAGACGCTGCCGCACCAGGTGTCCGACTCGATCGATCTCGATCCATCCGCGCAGCCGGGGCCAGGCGGTCAGCACGATCTCGTGGGAGAACTGGACCGAGCCCGCGTCGAGCGCGATCAGGCGACTGGCGGCGAGAACTTCCAGCGCCTCCGCCGCGGCGTCGGGATCGCTGCTGCGCGTGAGCAATTCGGTGCGGTCGACGATGCGCCGGGTGTCGCGCGCGTCTTGCCCGACGGTGACCAGCGATCCCAGCATCTCCTGGGCGGTGGCCTGCTGGGCCGGGGCGAGCTCGCTCCAGGCCAGTTCGGCGGTCTCGGCGACCGAGCCCGCCACCCCGCCCGCCTTGCGATAACCGGCGACGGTGAGCTTGCGACCTTCGCGCTGCTGCCAGGTCGCGGCCATCACGTGCGACAGCAACGGCAGCGTGCCGGGATCGTAGGCATCGGCGTCGGTGTGCCCGCCGAGTCCGCGCAGTTCGGTCAGCACCAGTTCTTCCAGGCCCTGTTCGAGGGTGAGTCCGGCGGCCGCCGACGGTCCGGTGATCGCGTGCGACAACTCGTCGGGCGACATCGGGCCGAGCAGGTAGTTGTTGTGCCGCAGGCTGTCCCGCAGGACCGGGTGGTGCAGACAGCGTTCGTAGAAGTCGGCGCGTAGTGCCAGGACCACGGTGAGTGGATCGTGCGGGCGGGTGGTCAGGTCGGCGAGCGTGGTGAGGAAGGTCGAGCGTTCGGCCTCGTCGGGGCAGAGGGTGAACAGTTCCTCGAACTGGTCGACGATCAGGACCCGGAGGTCGTCGGTGAGTGCGGCGGCGAGGGCGGTGGTCGGCGTCGCGCCTGGTGTCATGGTGGCGGTGGGCAGGTCGAGGGCCGGGCGCAGGCCCGCGGCCAGCAGCGAGGACTTGCCCGCGCCCGACGCGCCGATCAGCACCACGATGCCGGTGGTGGCGCGGACCAGGTCGACGAATTCGGTGGTGGCCTGTTCCCGGCCGAAGAACAGGGAGCGTTCCTCGGCGCGGAAGGCGCGCAGGCCGGGGTAGGGGCAGGTGTCGCCCTCGCCCGCCGTCGCGGTCCAGGTCACCGATTCCTGCCACAGGCGGCGCCATTCGTGCGGATCGGCGAGTCTGCGGGGGAGTTCACGCTGTGCCTTCGCGGTCAGGTCGATCAGGGTCAGCACCACCGGCAGCAGCGATTCGAAGCGGGCAGGCACATTGCGACCGGCCTTCCAGTCGCTGATGCGCTGGGGTGACGGCGTGCCCGCCTGGGTATTTCGCATGCGCCGCTCGGTAGCCGTGGCGACCCGGCGCAGGGTCGGATTGCCTGCCGCAGCATAGAGTTCGGCGAATCGCTGCGCGAAAATCGCACGCGGCGAGGAGCTTTCCGGCTCGGTGATGGTCAAGGAACCCCCCGTTCGATGAAAACGACCGAGGGGAATGCTATTTGGTCGATCGGGACCCGGCGCGAGGCCGGGTCCCGATCCGCGTCAGAGGAACATGGTGTCCCCGAAGACCGAGTTGGTCGCGCTCACCTCCGGTGTGGTCGCGGTGACGGTCGCCCAGGAGTAGATGTTGAGTGGCCCGCCGCAGTTGCCGACCATCAGATGGAAGTCGCGGTTCACCAGGTAGGTGGTGCCCGAGCTCAGCGGCATGCTCCCGACATCGATCTTCTTGATCTCGCCGGGCGCCAGCGACAGGCTCAGGTCCATCCCCGCCGAGATCGACGGACCGATATCGGCGGACGCATCCGGCCCCGACGAGCCGAACCCGATGGTGGCCCCCGCGCCGACCGAGATCCCGCCGTCCAGCCCGACCGACAGCGTCACGTCCACCGCGCAGGCGACGAGATAGCCCGACTCGAGTGTCCCGGTCGCCCCGGCCGGCGCCGTGCCGTACGCGGTGTTGTCGAGGAACACCTCGCGGTTGGTCGGCATCGCGTTGAGCGCGGGCACCTGGCGGTAGGACTGATCGGTGTGGCCGAGGGTCAGCTCGAAGCCGGCGGGCCCGTGATAGGTCGTCTCGTGCGGGGCCATCGGTGTCGCCGACGCGCCGGGGGTGATCCCGACGGTGGTCAGTGCGACAGCGGTGGCAGCCAGCATGGTGGTGGTGATGTTCACTGTTTCCTCCCCTGAAGTGAGGCCGTGAATTCCGGCTCGACATCAACGTAGGAACTCGCCCTTGGCGCGAGCTGATGATCACCTTGCCGAAGAGCTGACAATCGCAGGTGAGAGTGCTGTGACCGGTTATCCGGTCCGGCGCCGCGGCACGCCGGTTCGGCCGATCGATGAGGTCGGCGAATGCCCTGGTGGAGCGTGCTTTCCGTCCGGACCGGACACATCACACCCCAGGTCGGCGGCGAATCGTGCACTTCGGGGCCGACATCAGGGACTTTCCTGATGTCGGCACCGGGTCATGCGTGCCAGTATCGAAGGATGGATCCGTCTGTTCCCACCCGCGACCCCGCCCAGGGGCCCGCCACCCCACCGGGGTCCGGCGCCACCGCCGGGAACTCGAACGGCCTCGGCTCGTCGAACGGGAGCGGTTCGGGGGCACCACCCAACGGTTATGCCCCGCCCAACGGGGTCGCGACGCCCGACGGTTACGTCGTGCGCAACCAGGGCGTCATGCCCAACCGGCATCTCGCACCGAACGGTGGAAACCGGCCGCTCGGCAATGCCGCGCCGTTCGGCGGTGCGAGTGGGCCCGGCGCCGCGGCGGATCCGCGCGGTGGGCACCGGCCGAGGGGTCCGCAGCGTTTCGTAGCGCGCGCGCTCGGCAATGGCCGTGCCGTCTACGGGACGCCGCCGCCGTATCTTCCGCAGCCTCCGTATCGCGGCGCCCAGGCGTACGGGCCGTATCCGGGTGCCGCTGCGCCGATGGGGTACGGCGTTCCGCGCGGCTACCGGCCCGGGATGTTGCCCGCGCCGGGTCCGGAGCCGGTCGGTGCACCGATGCCGGAGACCCCGCGCCTGGTTCGCCGGACCGGTGGCCGGGTGGTCGGTGGGGTCGCGGGTGGTCTGGCCGATCATCTCGGCGTCGATGTGTTCAAGGTGCGGATGGCGTTCGTGCTGCTGTCCGCGCTGCTAGGCGCTGGTCTGGTGGCCTACGGACTGCTGTGGATCTTCACCCCGGCAGGCAGCGACGCGGCGAAGCCCACCGGCGACGAGCGCAGGCAGGCGATCGGACTGGCCCTGCTCGGCCTCGGTCTGGCGGTAACGGTGTCGTGGCTGTTTCAGGGCACCGCGGCAAGGGTGATCGCCCCGATCGTCGTGATCGCGGTCGGCGCCGCGCTGGTCTGGCGCGAGTACGACGTCGCCGCGCCGGGTCCGCGCGCGCTGTTCGGGCTGCCCGCGCGACCGTCGGTGGTCACCTGGTCGCGGATCGTGGCCGGGGCGACGCTGATCGTGGTCGGCCTCGGCGTGGTCGTGCTGGCCAGGATCGATCTGAGTTCGCTCGGCTCGGCGCTGATCGCGGTCGCGGTCACGCTGATCGGCGCCGGTCTGCTGACGGTGCCGCTGTGGCTGCGCATGGTCCGCGCGCTCAATGCCGAGCGTGGCGCCCGCATCCGCAACGAGGAACGCGAGGAGATCGCCTCGCACCTGCACGATTCGGTGCTGCAGACCCTCGCGCTGATCCAGCGGCAGGCCGAGGACCCGCAGGAGGTGCTGCGCCTGGCCCGCAGCCAGGAACGCGAACTGCGCAAATGGCTGTTCGACGACACCGCCCCCGCCCAGTCCAGCCTGGCCGCGGCACTGCGCACCATCGCGGGTGAGGTGGAGGACCAGCACGGCGTGAAGGTCACGCCGGTGACGGTCGGCGATGTCGCCATGGATCCCGGCGAGACCGGCGCAGGCCTGCCCAAGGAACACTTCACCGCCCTGCTCGGCGCGAGCAGGGAGGCGCTGGTCAACGCGGCCAAGCACGCAGGCGTCCCCGACATCGACCTGTTCGCCGAGGCCGAGGCGCATCAGGTGAGCATCTTCGTCCGCGACCGCGGCGCCGGTTTCGACGTCTCGAAGGTGGCCGACGACCGTCGCGGACTCGCGAAGTCCATCCGCGCCAGGATCGAACGCCGCGGCGGCACCGCCGAGATCGACTCCACGATCGGCCGCGGCACCGAAGTGCGGATCGTCATGCCGCGCACCGACTCCGGCAGCATCGACGAGGTCACGCCCGCCGAGACCACGCCCGCCGACGGCGCGACCGCCGAGCGCACCGACCCGACCGGTCATGGCGTCGGCGGACCGGACCCGCGGCCCGCCCGTCGAGGAGCGCGCGACAACGAGCCAGGGCAGCGCTGAGCGCGGTGACGACGCGCGAACCCGCGCGAGAACTGTGGTACCGATGAGCGAGTCGATCGCACGGGTGGGATGAGGAGAGCTGTCAGTGAGTGTTCGGGTGTTTCTTGTCGACGATCACGCGGTGTTCCGGTCGGGGGTGCGTGCCGAGCTGAGCCGCGAGACCGACATGGAAGTCGTCGGCGAGGCGGGTGCGGTGGCCGAGGCGATCGCCGGGATCGATGCCGCGCGCCCCGATGTGGTGCTGCTGGATGTGCACATGCCCGACGGCGGCGGTGTCGCGGTGCTGACCGGGATCGCCGAGGGCCCGGTGTGCCTGGCGCTGAGTGTGTCCGATGCCGCCGAGGACGTGATCGCGGTGATCAGGGCGGGCGCGCGCGGGTATGTCACCAAGACCATCTCCGGCGCCGAACTGGCCGACGGCATCCGCCGGGTCGCCGGTGGTGACGCCGTATTCAGCCCTCGCCTGGCCGGTTTCGTCCTCGACTCGTTCACCGGCCGCTCCCCGGTCCCCGAGCCGCCGCTCGACCCCGAGCTGGACTCGCTGACCCCGCGCGAACTCGAGGTCCTGCGCCTGCTGGCCCGCGGCTACACCTACCGCGAGATCGCCGAAACCCTGTTCATCTCGGTGAAGACGGTGGAAACCCACGCGTCCAACGTGCTCCGCAAGACCCAGCAGTCGAATCGCAACGCGCTGACCCGTTGGGCCCATCGCCGTCGTATCGAATGAGCGCCGCGCGCTTGAACCGCCGATCCCCTCGGGGTCGGGTCGGGTGTGGCTGGGTTGGTCTTACATCACCGCGATGATGAGCGCGATCAGGATGACCAGCCCGATCAGCACACCAGCGCCGATGGCCAGCGGTGCGCCGTTGGGCAGGTTGTCCACGAAGCTGCCGCTGCGCTGTTGCTGCGGCGCGGGCGGGGCGGACAGCGGTGCGCGCTGGGGGCGCGGCAGCGGTGCGGAGTGGGGGCTGCGCAGGCCGCTGGCGGAGTTGCGGGCCGCCCAGGAGGGAATGGTGCCGTCCTCGGTGCGCAGTGGAACACCGAGGATGTAGGCGGCGGTGCCCGGCCCGAAAGCCGCGGTGAGGATCTCGTCGCGGGCCTGGGCCATCGTCGGGCGGCGCTGCGGCGCAGGCTCGAGCATGTGCAGCAGCGGCTGGGTGAGGATGCCGCAGCGGGTCGGCGGAATGATCCGGCCCATCGCGGCCCTGGTGACGACGTCGTTCTCGTCCTCGTCGAAACCGAACGGCGGCTGGCCCTCGAGCGCGGTGTAGAGCGTCGCGCCTAGGGAGAACACGTCGCTGGCCTCGGTCGGCTTGGCGCCGCGGGCCACCTCGGGCGGCAGGTAGGCGGGGGTGCCGGTGATGGTGCCCTCGGGGTCGTCGCCATGGGTGTCACCCGCGCCGCGGGAGATGCCGAAGTCGCTGAGCTTGGCCTTGCCGAGATCGGGACCGCGATCGGCGACGAGGATATTGCCCGGCTTGATGTCGCGGTGCACGATGCCCGCGGCATGCGCGGCGGCGAGCGCGTCGGCCACCTGCGCGCCGATCTGGGCGACCTCGACCGCGGGCAGCGTGTCGACCAGCGCGAGCGCCTTGGCCACGCTGCGCGAGGGTAAGTACTCCATGACGAGCCAGGGTTCGCCCGCCTCGATCACCACGTCGTAGACGGCGATCGCGTGCTCGTGCGACAGCTTGGCCGCCACCCGGCCCTCGTGCACGATGCTGCTGCGGATTCGCTCGGCCTCGGCCTCGCTGAGGCCTGCCGTGGAGAGCACCTGCTTGATCGCGACTTCCCGGTTCAGCAGCCGGTCCGTCGCGAGCCAGACCGCACCCATGCCACCGCCGCCCAATTTCGACTGCAGGCGGTAGCGGCCCGCGACGAGGTAGTCGGGGCCGATATGGGGACGAGCACGTTCGGTCACGGGTGCGAGGGTAGTCGAATATGCCGATGACTGGCCGGTATCACGGCGCGCGGGTATAAGGGGCCCCGCTGTGGACACGGGAAGGGGGTGGGTGCCACCCTGGTCGCCATCGAACGTATATTCGAATACGATCGATAGCTGAAACGGTGCTGCCGTTCCAGCGCTGGGCGGTTCTCCGCTCGCGGGTCCATCGTGGAAGTAGGTGGTGTTGATGGGTTCGGATGCGTTGTCGCCCGAGGTGGCGGCCCGTGAGCGCACGCTCGACGACTTGCGCCGTCGGATGGCGTCGGTGCCGGGACGCGGCGAGTCCGCCACCGGTCACATGCCGCATGAGCAGCCACTACGTCGCGATCTGCTGCCGGTGCCTGGACCGCTGGCCGAACTGCTGCCCGACGGCGGACTGCCCAAAGGCGCCGTGGTCGCCTACTCCGGCGCGCACTCGATGCTCTCGGGTCTGCTCGCCGCGGTGACCGGCGACGGCGGTCACGCCGCGGTGGTCGGCCTGCCCCGGCTTGGTTTGCTGGCCGCCGCCGAGATGGGCGCCCAGCTGTCCCGGCTGGCGGTGATCGCCGACCCAGGCCCCGATCCGGCCGAAGTGGCCGCCGTTCTGCTCGACGGGCTCGACCTGGTGGTCCTCGGCCTCGGCGGCCTCGCCGTCCCGCCCGCACGCTGCCGGGTCCTCGCCGCCCGCGCCCGCAACCGCGGCGCCACCCTGGTCGTCGCGGGTGGCACCTGGACCAATCCGTCGCTGCGCCTGGACACTCGCGTCACCGGCTACCGCGGACTCGGCGCGGGCCGCGGTCGGCTGCGTTCGGTCTGCCTGGACGTGCGCGTCAGCGCCAAGGCTGGCCCACCCCGACACGGCCGCATCGACCTGTGCGCCCAGGCCGGTCGTACCGAATGGCTTGCGCGCGAAGCGGAGACCCGCGAGGTGGTCGACCTCAGGGAGGCCGTGTCGTGACCGCCCGGCGGTGGCCATCCGGTCAGGCGCCGATCGCCTGCCCCACGCTGCCGCCCACGGCGGGCACTCGGATGCAGGCTCGCCTGATCGCATTGTGTATCAGGGGCGCGCAGCTCGGCACCGTTCGCTCGGCGCCTGACCGCATGTCAGCGGTGACGTCAGTCGATGGTGTTCGAATCCATGCCGGTGGTCGGCGATGACACGCGGAGAGCGTGTCCTGGCACTGCTGTGCCCCGACTGGCCCGCGGTGGCGGCGGCAGCGGCGGCCGGGGTGCCCGCGGATCGTCCCGTGGCGGTGCTGCACGGAAATCGGGTGGTGTCGTGCTCGGCGATCGCCAGAGCCGAGGGTGTGCGAGAAGGCGTGACCCGCAGGGAAGCGCAATCACGCTGCCCCGAACTGATTGTCGCCCAGCATGATCCGGACCGCGATGCGCGCCTGTTCGAACCGGTCGCCGGTGCCGTGGATGCGACGGTGCCCGGTGTCGAAGTACTACGCCCAGGACTCCTTGTCCTCGGAGCACGCGGCGCCACACGATTTTTCGGTTCCGAGGAAGCGGCCGCCGTGCAGCTCATCGATGCCGTGGCGGTGGCGGGCGCCGAGGCGCAGATCGGCATCGCCGACGCCATGTCGACCGCGGTGCTCGCCGCCCGCCGCGCCGCGATCGTGCCGGTGGACGAGGGCGCCCGCTACCTGGCGCCGCTGCCGGTGGCCGAGCTGGCCGCCGAACCGGCCCTTGCCCCACCGGAACGCGCCGAGCTGGTCGACCTGTTGCACCGCTTGGGATTACGCCGCGTCGGTGACTTCGCCCGGCTCACCCCCGCCGACGTCGCCTCCCGCTTCGGCGCCGACGCGGTTCTGGCCCATCGCCTCGCCCGGGCACTGCCGGAGCGTCCGCCGTCGGCGCGGCAACCACCGCCGGAACTGAGCGTCGAGCTCGACTGCGATCCGCCGATCGATCGCGTCGACGCCGCCGCGTTCGCTGGCCGCACCCTCGCGACCCGGTTGCACACCGCCCTCACCGCCGCCGGTGTCGCCTGTACCCGCCTCGCCGTCACCGCGCGCACGGAGGCGGGGGAGGAGCTCTCCCGCATCTGGCGCTGCGCCCGCCCGCTCACCCCACCCGACACCGCCGACCGCATCCGCTGGCAACTCGACGGCTGGCTCACCCACCGCGACCGGCCGACCGCCCCGATCGTCGCGCTGCGCCTGGAGCCGGTCGAGGTGGTCGCCGCAGGCGCGCTGCAGCTCGGGCTGTGGGGCGGGGAGGGCGAGGAGACCGAACGCGCCCGCCGCGCGCTGGTCCGGGTGCAGGGTCTGCTCGGTGGCGAGGCGGTGCGCGTCGGGGTGCTCAGCGGCGGCCGCGGTCCGGCCGAACGCATCACCATGATCGCCCTCGGCGACGAGCTCACCCCGGCCGCCGACCCGTCCCAGCCCTGGCCGGGCAGGCTCCCCGAACCGGCGCCGACCCTGCTGCTCCTGCACCGCCCCACCGTGCACCTGACCGCCGCAGACGGCACCGCGGTCGAGGTCACCGACCGCGGCCTGTTCACCGCCGACCCGGTCCGCCTGCACTGGGGCCGCAGGCAGTGGGCGCTGCTCGGCTGGGCGGGCCCGTGGCCGGTGGACGAGCGCTGGTGGGCCGCCGCCGAACAGGCGGGTCCCGCGGCCCGTGCCCAGGTCCAGCTCGACGCCGAACCGACCGAGATCAGGGCCGTCCTGCTCGTCTACGACGCCGCTGCCTGGCATGCGGAGGGCGTCTACGAATGAGGCAGGCAGCACGCGCGGTGGCGGGACGAATCCGCGATGTGGGCCGCCGACACTCCGGCAGCGTGCCGGTCTGCCCGCCGAAGCCCCAGCTCACAGCCAGGTCGCAGGGCGCTTCACCACCGAACCCCGCGCCGGTTCTACAGTGAAACGACGCCTGTTCCGGATCGGCCGGACGGATCGACCCGGAGGGAGCGTCATGAATCCGTTCGATGGCATGCTGTGCTCGGCTGCCGCGGCCGACCTCCCACTGCCCGGCACCGCGACCCACATCACCGGCTGGTTGTGCATCGAGCACCCTGGCGCCTGGGGTCGTGACGTGATCGGCGACGAGGTGCTCGGCCCGGAGATCACCGCCGAACTGGCCGCGCGCACCTCGGCGGCAAAGGTCCGCCCGACACTGATCCGCCGCCCCGGCCGCAACGAGTTCAGCGGCACCCGCACCGTCCTGCTGGTCAGCTCGCGTCCCGAGGGCTCCTGGTGCGAGCGCTTCGAGATCACCGACCTGCGCCAGCTCTTCGACATCGACCTGCACCTCGTCGACGGCCCACCACCGGGAATCGGTGTGCGCGTGGACGATCCGCTGGTCCTGGTCTGCGCGCACGGCAAACGCGACCAGTGCTGCGCCCTGCTCGGCCGCCCCATCGCCGCCGCGCTGGCCGCCGCCAACCCCGGCCGCGTCTGGGAGGCCTCGCACACCGGCGGCCACCGCTTCGCCCCCGCCGTGGTCCTGCTCCCGTCCGGCCTCACCTACGGCCGCGTCGACTCCGCCGCCGCCGAGGCCCTGCTCGCCGCCGCCGACACCGACGCCGTCTCGCTGACCGGCCTGCGCGGGCGCAGCTGCTACGACCCGATCGCCCAGCTCGCCGAAGTCGCTGTCCGTGAACAGCTCCCGCCGGTACCCGGCGACGCCCTCACCGTCGTCCCCGACCCGGCCCCCACCGACGCCCCGGCCCTCGCGGGCGCCGCCATCGTCACCCACCGCGACGGCCGCCGCTGGCGCGTCACCGCCCGCACCGTCGCCGCCGCCCCACGCCAGGCGAGCTGCGGCGCCGCCCCCAAGCCCGCCACCTACCTGGAACCGGCTGCGGTGGAACAACTCCCGGCCCTACCTGCCGACCTGGCCGAACGATCCGGCGGGCTGACGGCGAGGTCGTGAACCCCGGCGACGCCTAGCAGTCCGCGTTGTGGGCGGTGGTCGATCGACAGGTGACTTCCGGGCAGTGGTCACGTGTTGCGGCGCGACCGGCGAATGTGGGGGATGATGGGGTAATGGCAGCTCCTGCAAGGGTTTCCGACTCATCGATGCCGCAGCTCTTCCAGGCATCCGATGCCGCCTCGCGCGAGGGGCAACGTGCCTATGTCGGCGGTGTTCGTCGCCGGCTGCTGTTTCTCGTGGTCGCCGCTGCCGCCGGGATCGTCACGTGGCGGGTGGGCAACGGGCGCCTCGATGTCATGGGGCTGGTCGGGATGCTGGCTTTCGTCGGCGCGATCATCGAGGAGTCCTCGCTGTGGCGGCACCGACCGGACAAGGCGTGGTACGACGGTCGCGCCGTCGCCGAGTCGGCGAAGACGCTGGCCTGGAAGTACGCCGTCGGCGGGCTGCCCTTCCCGATCGCGATGCCGGTCAACGAGGCGACGCTCGGGCTCGTCGAGAAGCTTCGCGGGCTCAGCGGTCAGTTCTCCGATCTGGAACTGTCGCCGGTCGCCGCTTCGCAGGTGTCGGAGTGGATGCGGGAGCAGCGCTCGACATCGCTGGACGACCGCAGGCGAACCTACCTCGAAGCGCGAGTTCACGATCAGCAGCAGTGGTACGCGGCGAAATCGCGATACAACAAACGACGGTCGAACCAATGGCGGATGGCGCTGTTCGGCCTGGAATTCACCGGTGCCACAGCGTCCTTGGCCACCGCCGTGGTGCAGAGCAGCCTGATGCTCGGCCCCGCGCTGGCGATGATCGCCGGAGCCGCGGTCGCCTGGACCGAGGCGAAGCAGCACGACTCGCTCGCCCGCGCGTATTCGGCGGCCTGCACCGATCTGTCGAGTGCCGAGACGAAGCTACTCCTCGCGGATTCGGAGGATGCGTGGAGCCGGGAGGTCGACGACGCCGAGGAGGCGATCAGCCGCGAGCACGTGGTCTGGCTCGCGACGCGACACCGGCTGTAGTCAGAGGTCGCTGGAGATCTCGAACGACGTCGCACCGAATATCCGGTTGGAGGATGACGGAGTATCCGTCGAGCGAGCGACAGACAGGGCGACCAGCGTCACCACAACGGCCAGCACGACAGCCGCCGCGACACCGATCCAGGGGTGTTGTTCCACCTCTCTCGGGATCATCTCCCCGGGCGGACGAAGGCCGCCGAATCCACCGATGGGTTTGTATCGTTTGGCCGCGTCCAGCACCCGCGAATCGGTGCCACCGGAGTATCGGTCGGTGGTGAAGGTGATCGATCCACCGTCTTTTCCGCCTGTGTTACGGCTCGCTTCGACCTTCAGATCACAAATGATCAAATGCCCGGACGCAGTGTCCCATCGTGGCCACCTGTCGGCCCGACCGTATTTCTCCTGCAGCCGGTCACCGGCGCGGCGGGCGACGAGGAATACGTTCTTCTTCGTGGAATGCGTGTCGAGTCTGTCGATTTCGCTCCAGGGGAAGCGGTGAATGATGCCGACCCGGCGGATCTCGATGCCGCTGACGTCGATCACCAGCTGGTCGCCTCGGCTGCGAACATAGAAATACCCGGCGATCACCGATCCGCCGAACAGCACGGACAGCAGCTCGCGCAGCTCGCCGTGCACCCGGAACACGAACCAGACGAAGAGCGGAATCACGATGCCTGCGATCATCAGGTTCAGATGCGTACTGGCGTTCTCGCCGGTATCGGGAAAGACGACACCGCTACTGACCTGGCGATCGGGCACCGATTGAGCGATGAGCCCGTCGACGATGCGTACCAGCCGATCCGCGTCGTCGTCGTAGACGTCGGATCGTATTCTGGCAGCGTTCTTCTCGAGCAGTTCCCGCATGCTCGGCGGCAGTTCGTTCGCCTGCGGCAGTCTGGCATCGTCGACGAGCAAGGGGAGAACCGTCTTGCCGAGGCGCAGTGCGGTCTCGATCTCCTCGCGCACCGGGTCGTCGGGTGCCTGCAATCGGCTTCTGTTGCGTGGGCTGAGCCACTCCGAGGCGATGACCACGACCACCACCGACGACCCGGCGATGGCCCGGGTGATCGCCTCCCGGAACGGAACACCCCCGTCGATCGAATCCCGGTCGAAGAACGCCAGGTCGTCCGGGAGTTCCTTGCTGAAGGTCGCGCGCAGCCGACTGACGAAGTGCTGCGTATCGTCCCGTCGGTAGCTGATGAAGATTCGATAGCGTTCCATACCCTCGGATACTTTCCAGGCAACCGGATCTCACCCGTGTGGTCGACGATGACGCACGAACGGCTGATGCGATTATTCCTCAGGCGCTACCCCCTGTCAGCCGTACCGTGGGTTCGCTCTGGTCACCAGTGCGTGCCAGGTACCCAGCGGGCGGCGCGGCGGAGGGCGTTGCCGGTGGCTTTGCGGGCGGGCGACTTCGGCTTCGGTTCACGGTGGGGGAGTGGGGGTTTCGTGGACTCTTCGGCGGGGTCGGCCGATTCGCCTTTGGCCGCGGGGGAATCCGGGAGTGCGCGGTAGTAGCGGTGCATGAGGCGGGCGTGGAGTTTGGGGGTGAACAAGGCGCCGTATTCGGCGAAGGTGCCGAGGGGGACGTCGATGCGCTTGGGGCGTTCGGTGAGGGCGCGGACGATGGTGGCCGCGGCCCATTCCGGTGACTCGGCGGGGCCCTGGTCGCCGCTGGGGGCGATCATCGGGGTGCGCACCAACGGCATGTGGATGGTGGTGAAAGTGACGCCGTCGGCGAGGGTTTCGATGGCGGCTACCTCGGCGAACTTGTCCAGGGCCGCCTTGCTGGCGAGGTAGGCGGAGAAGCGCGGGGTGGCGACCTGGACGCCGGCGCTGGAGATGTTGACGATGTGGCCGAAGCCGCGTTCGCGCATCTGCGGCAGCAGGGCGAGCGTCATCCGCAGCGCACCGAAGTAGTTGACCGCCATGGTGCGTTCGAAGTCGTGGATGCGGTCGGTGGAGCGGTGGATGGCGCGGCGGATGGAGCGGCCCGCGTTGTTCACCAGCATGTCCACGTGACCGTGCTGATCGAGGATCGCCTTGACGGTCGACTCGACGGATTCGGCGTCGGTGACATCGCACTGATAGCCGTAGGCCTGCCCGCCCGCGTCGGTGATCTCGGTGACCACGGCGGCCAGTTCGTCACCGCGGCGGGCGAGGAGGAACAGGACGGCGCCCTTGTCGGCGACCGCCAGCGCGGCGGCGCGCCCGATCCCGGACGACGCGCCCGTGATCACGACATGACTGCCGGTCAGATCGATCCGTCGCCGACCGCGACGACCCTGTGCACCGGGAGAAACCTGTGACATCACTGCTCCTTTGCAGCTCGTTCCCTCGAACTTACTCCAAAGTAAGTTCCGGGACCAGGGCTGGCAAGAAACTCGAAAATATGTTCGAACCCCTCTCGCCAATGTTCGAACGTATGTGCGATACTTTGACCCATGGCGGACGATCGGATGGCGGATATCTATGCCGCGGTGCGGCTCGGCGGTGGCGACCCGGATGCGGCGCGCGCGGCGCTGACCAGGCTCTGGGACGAGGTAGGGGAAGGCGGCGACCCGTTGCATCGCTGCGTGATCGCACACCACCTGGCGGATGTGCAGGAGTTGCCGGAGGGCGCGCTGCTCTGGGATCAGCGGGCGCTCGGCGCGGTGTTCGGGCCCGGCATCCCGCTGGACGAGGGGCTGCGCGGGTTCCTGCCCTCGCTGTATCTGAACCTGGCCGACAGTCACCGCCGGGTCGGTGACTTCGAGATGGCGCGGATGCAGCTGGCCATTGCGCGCGGGCACCTGGACGTGCTCGCCAACGATGCCTACGGCGCGGTGATCCGGTCGGGTCTCGGTCATGTGGAGGCCGCGCTGGAATCGCGGTCGATGGAGCGGTTGCCCGCGAGTTGAGGGGTCGGGCAAACGCGACCGAGCGGGAGGTGGATGTGATGCGGGGGTCGTGAGAGGAGAGGGCGCGTGGGCTGGAGCAACGGTCCGCCGACCTGGTCGGAACTGGAGCGGGTGCTCTCGGGCAAGCCGAGCCGTCGCCCGGCGGCGGACATGCATCCGGGCGACGGCGGCGACAGTCCGGCGTGGTCGCGCAAACGCGGTGCCTACGAAGCGGATTCGATCGCACCGCCCACCACGCCGGCGGTGCCCTACGCCGAGCTGCACGCCCACTCCGCCTACAGCTTCCTCGACGGCGCGAGTCAGCCGGAGGAGCTGGTGGAGGAGGCGGTGCGCCTGGGGTTGTCGGCGCTCGCGCTCACCGACCACAACGGGTTCTACGGGACCGTCCGGTTCGCCGAGGCGGCCAGAGAATGGGGAATGCCAACGGTTTTCGGTGCCGAACTGTCACTGGGAACCGATGCGGAGGCGGCGCCTGGCCGAGGGGATGCGGTCAGGCGCCGTTCTGTTCCTCGCGGCGGCCTGCGTGCCGATATCGCGGGCATCGCGGCGGACAGCGACGCGATCGGCCATGTCGGTGCCCCGGATTCCGTGCCGCGCACCGGTTCTCCCGATCCGCGCGGCCCGCACCTGCTGGTCCTGGCGCGCGGTGAAGAAGGCTATCGACGCCTGTCGAGGGAGATGGCCGCCGCGCACATGGCCGCGGGCGAGAAGGGCGTGCTGCGCTACGACTTCGACACGCTCACCGCGACGGCGGGCGGGCACTGGCACATCCTCACCGGCTGCCGGAAGGGCCACCTGCGCAGCGCGCTGGAGCGGGATCTGCGCGAGGGTGCGACAAGCCTGCCGAAAGCCGAAGCGGCCCTGCGTGATCTGATCGAACGCTTCGGCGACGACCGGGTCGGCGTCGAACTCACCCATCACGGCATCGCCACCGACGACGAACGCAACGCGTATCTGATCGCACTCGCCGATCGCCTCGGTCTGCCGGTCTTGGCCACCACCGGTGCGCACTTCGCAAGCCCGTCCCAGCGCCGTCGCGCGATGGCGCTGGCCGCGATCCGGTCGCGGAGCAGCCTCGACGAGATGGCGGGCTGGCTCGCGCCGACCGGCGGTGCGCATCTGCGCTCGGGCGCGGAGATGGCGCGGCTGTTCGCCGACCATCCACAGGCGGTGGCCAATGCCGTGACCTTGGCCCGGGAATGCGCGTTCGACCTGCGCCTGATCGCCCCGAAGTTGCCTCCGTTCGACGTGCCGGCCGGGCATGACGAGGACTCGTGGCTGCGCGAGCTGACGCTGCGCGGCGCCGCCGAGCGCTACGGCCCACCGGAGCGGAACCCGCAGGCGTACCGGCAGATCGAGCACGAGCTCGCGGTGATCGAGAAGATGACCTTTCCCGGCTACTTCCTGGTGGTGCACGACATCGTCAGGTTCTGCAAGGACAACGACATCCTGTGCCAGGGTCGGGGCTCGGCGGCCAACTCCGCGGTCTGCTACGCCATCGGCATCACCAATGTGGACCCGGTGGGCAACAAACTGCTGTTCGAACGGTTCCTCTCACCGGAGCGCGACGGGCCGCCCGATATCGACGTCGACATCGAATCGGACCGGCGCGAGGAGGCCATCCAGCACGTCTACGCCAAGTACGGCCGCGACTACGCCGCGCAGGTGGCCAATGTGATCACCTATCGCGGTAAGTCCTCGGTGCGCGATGCCGCACGGGCACTTGGCTTCTCGCCGGGTCAGCAGGACGCGTGGAGCAAGCAGGTGAGCCGCTGGTCCGGGGTCTCGGCGGAGACGGGCACCGATATCCCGGCGCCGGTGCTCGAGCTCGCCGGTGAACTCGACGGCCTGCCACGGCATCTGGGCATCCACTCCGGCGGCATGGTGATCTGCGATCGGCCGATCGCCGACGTGTGCCCGGTGGAGTGGGCGCGGATGGCCGGGCGCAGTGTCCTGCAGTGGGACAAGGACGATTGCGCCGCGGTCGGTTTGGTCAAGTTCGACCTGCTCGGCCTCGGCATGCTCTCGGCGCTGCACTACATGATCGACCTGGTGCGCGAGCACAAAGGCGAGACGGTCGAACTGCACGCGCTCGACCTCGCCGAACCGGGCGTCTACGAGATGTTGCAGCGCGCCGACTCGATCGGGGTGTTCCAGGTGGAGTCGCGCGCGCAGATGGCGACACTGCCGCGTCTGAAGCCGCGTACCTTCTACGACCTGGTGGTCGAGGTGGCGTTGATCCGGCCCGGACCCATCCAGGGCGGCTCCGTGCATCCCTACATCCGCAGACGTAACAGGAAAGAGCCGGTCGTCTACGACCATCCGGCACTGGAGAATTCGCTCGAACGCACCCTCGGCGTCCCGCTGTTCCAGGAACAGCTGATGCAGATGGCCGTCGACGTCGCCGGGTTCACCCCCGCCGAAGCCGATCAGCTGCGCCGGGCGATGGGCTCCAAGCGCTCGCCGGAGAAGATGGAACGGCTGAAGGGCCGTCTCTACGAAGGCATGCGTGAGCTGCACGGGATCACCGGCGCGGTCGCGGATCGCATCTACGAGAAGCTCTACGCCTTCGCCAATTTCGGCTTCCCGGAAAGCCATTCGCAGAGCTTCGCCTCGATCGTGTTCTACTCGGCCTGGTTCAAGCTGCACCATCCGGCCGCGTTCTGCGCGGGACTGCTGCGCGCCCAGCCGATGGGGTTCTACTCGCCGCAGTCGCTGGTCGCCGACGCCCGCCGCCACGGTGTGCGCGTGCACGGCCCCGACATCAATGCCAGCCGCGCCGAACCCACCCTGGAGAACGCGGGCGCCGAGATCCGGCTCGGCCTGTCCGGCGTCCGCCACATCGGCACCGATCTCGCCGACCGCATCGTCGCCGAGCGCACCGCAGCGGGCCGGTACTCCTCGATGCTCGACCTGACCGGCCGGGTGGAACTGACCGTCGCGCAGGCGGAATCGCTCGCCACCGCAGGTGCCCTGGACACCTTGGTCGACGACCGCGGTAGCAGTGTGCGCAGGGCCGCATTGTGGGCCGCGGGCGCCGCGGCAGGCGAGCGTCCCACCCTGCTGCCCGGCACCGGTCCGGCGACCGTCGCGCCGTCGCTGCCCGGTATGAGCGCGCTCGAACTCGCCGCCGCCGACGTCTGGGCCAGCGGCATCTCACCCGGCAGCTATCCCACCGAATTCCTGCGCGCGCACCTGAACTCGCTCGGCGTCGTCCCCGCCGCCGACCTGCTGCTCGTCGAAGACGGCACCCGCATCCTGGTCGCGGGCGCCGTCACCCATCGGCAGCGTCCCGCGACCGCGGCAGGCGTCACCTTCCTCAATCTCGAGGACGAGACCGGCATGGTCAATGTCGTCTGCTCGGTGGGTCTTTGGGCCCGCTACCGCCGCCTGGCCCAGAACGCCACCGCCCTGCTGATCCGTGGCCGCGTCCAGAATGCCGAGGGCGCGGCCAGCCTTCTTGCCGACCAGCTCGAACACCTCGACCTCACCATCGTCGCCCGCTCCCGCGACTTCCGCTGAACCACTGCCGAATCGATACCGGACATCCGGGAGTCGCTGCGGTATCAAGGGAAGTGGAGCATCGAATCGTGGGGGCCACATGGCGCACTCCGAACTGAACACACTGTCGGTGACCTACCGGCAGGGCTACCACTGGGCCGTGGCGGATCTGCTGGCATCGCTGCCATCGCTCGTGCTGAGCGGTTGGCTGCTGGTGGGAACCGCGGCGCTGCTGGCGAACTGGGCCGCGGTGCTGGTCGCCGTGCTGTGGGCTGCGTCGGGTCCGGTGGTGCTCGGCTGGCAACGGCTCATGCTGGGGGCGATGGCGCTGTCGTCCGAACGGAACCTGCCGGACGAACACGACCGGGTGAATCGCGCGTGGGCGAATGTCGCCGATGCCGCCGGTCTGCCCGCCGCCTCGACCACGGTGTGGGTCATGCATTCCGATGCCGTCAACGGAGCCGTCAACGCCAGCGGCTATGTCAGTGTCACCCGGTCCGCCGTCGAGGCGTTCACCGAGCGTCAGCTCGAAGCGCTGATCGCCCACGAGCTCGGACATCGCCTGCAGGACACCGCCACCCGGCGGTCGGTGATCCGGTGGTATCGGTGGCCCTTCGAGTTGCTGGTACGCGCTGTTTTCGCGCCGGCGGACCGGGTGATGGCCCGGTTACACCCGCGCCTGTTGCGACTCTCGAACCGCGTGCTCGCCGCCCTGCGCTACTCCTCTCTCGGCGCGGCCGCCGCGACCACGCTGCTCGTCGCCCCGGCCGTCCTGGCCTACGGCACCGCCGCCTGCCTGCTCTTCGCGGCGCTCGCCCTCCTCCTCGGCCCCTGGGGCTCCGCACTCGCCCTGGCCCTGGCCGCTACCCAGCTGGTGACCCGGCCCCGGCTGTCCCGACGCCTCGAATACCTGGCCGACCGCGTTGTCGTCGACCTCGGCTACCTCGACGACTTCCGCTTCGTCCTGCAACTCGTGTACGACCGCTCGAAGGTCCCCGGCTCCACCGCCAACGCCACCGAGGTCCCCGCCTTGCTCTCCACCCACCCCCACCTCGACGACCGTCTCGCCGAACTCGACCGCTACGCCCACCGAACCCGCTGACCTGCGGTTTCCTGATTTACGGGTGGTACCATATGTGGCATGATCAAGACGACCGTGTACCTCCCCGAGGAGTTGGAGGTCCGGCTCGATGCCGAAGCTGCCGCGACCGGGGTCAGCAAGGCTGAACTCATTCGACGGGGGATCGCCATGTTGCTCGAAGCTTCCGAGGTGCCCAAGAACGACGCGCCCTTGCCGGTATTCCGCAGCGGCCGGGCCCGCACCGCCGAGGAGATGGATCAGGCGATCTACGACCACATCAAGTCGCGGTCGGCTCGTCGATGATCATCGTCGCCGACACTTCCGCTCTGTTCGCCGCGTTCGATGCCGATCAGCCCGAGCATGAACAGGCGCTCGCGGTCATGGCGTCCGAGACCCTGGTGATCTCACCGCTCGTCTTGACCGAGCTGGACCACCTCGTGCACCGCGATCTCGGTTTCGAGGCGGCGATGCAGGTCACCGAAGCACTGATGGCCCGCATGCTCGACGGGCGCTACCGGCTCGCCGAGCTCAAGCATGTCGATCTAGCTGCGGCCCAGCTCATCCGGGCCAAGTACGAGGGTCTTCGGCTGGACCTCGCCGACTCGGTCGGCGTCGCCCTGGCCGACAAGTACCGGACCAACTGCATCTTCACCCTGGACCAGCGCGACTTCCGCGCGATCGAACCGCTCACACCCGGTGTCGACGCGTTTCGCATTCTCCCCGCCGACCTCTAGCAGCTGGGCCCGCTCGCGGCGTCGGCGCATTACGCTGCGAACATGCGCAAGCTTGCCGTGGTGATGGTCGGGGTGTTCGGGCTGTTGTTCCTGGCCGGGTGTGGGGACGACGCGAGCGAGAGTCAGGCCGATCACGCGTCCTCGCCGAGTGTTTCGGGGCCGGCTGCCGCGGTGGCGCCTGGGTTCCGGGAGGGGGCGCCGTCCAAAGAGGGCCCGGCGCCGTCGGATTCGGCGAATCGGAAAGAGGTGATCACCGGCTCGGTCGACATCACCGCCGACGATCCGATCGGCGCCGCGGCGACCGTCACCGAGCAGGTGCGCGCCATGGACGGCCGGATCGACAGCCGCACCGAACAGCCGGGCACCGACGACCGCACGGCACGCGCGGTGCTCAGTGTGCGGGTGCCCGCCGACAAGACCGATGCCTTCATCACCGGGCTCGGCGGGATCGGCACCGTCACCGAGGTCAGCACCAACCGCGACGACGTCACCATGCAGTGGGAGGACCTCGACGCCCGCATCCGCGCGCTACAGGCCTCCGTCGACCGGTTGCGCGCGCTCATCGCAGGCGCGACCAACACCGCCGACCTGATCGCCGCCGAGGAGGCGCTGTCGAGCAGGCAGGGCGAGCTCGACAGCCTCACCGCGCAGAAGCGCTCGCTCGACGACCAGGTCGCGCTGTCCACGCTCACCATCACCCTCACCGCCGACGACAAGAAGGCGCCCGGCGACCCGGACAATTTCTGGGACGGCATCGTCGCGGGCTGGAACTCGCTCGTCGACTGGTTGCGCGACGCGGTCGTCTTCGCGGGCAAGGCGGTCCCGTGGCTGGGCTTCCTCGCCGTGCTCGGCGGCGTGCTCTGGCTGGTGCTGCGGACCGTGCTGCGCCGTCGCCGCCCCGCCGCACCCGTGGCGCCTGCCGTGGTAACTCCCGCGGCCGAGACCACCTCGCCGACCGCGGGACACGAGAAGGAAGCGACCGATGCCGACCGTACGGGCGACGATCAAACCGAACAGCCGTAAAGGCCCGCTGGTCGAGATCGCCGACGACGGCACCCTCACCCTCTACGTCCGCGCCCCCGCCGTCGAGGGCAAAGCCAACAGGGCCGCCATCGAACTCCTCGCCGAGCACTTCGGCGTCGCCAAATCGGCGGTGCGATTGTCGGCGGGGGCGACTTCACGCTTCAAACGCTTCGACGTCGATCTCTGACTACGCGCCGTCAGGGGTGATCAGCGCCACCCGGGGGAAGTAGGTGCGGAACCGGGCAGCGTCTCGAGTGAGTAGCCGATAGCCCGAATATGCCGCATGTGCCCCGATGTAGAAGTCCGGGAGTGGGCTGCGTTTCTCCCCGCCTCGTCGTCGGTATGCGACGAACGCCTTACTGGCCACGAATCCGGCCTGGAACGGCAGGGGGATTCGCTCGAGATCGGCCTCCGGGATGGCTTCGTCGAGATCTTCGATGGTGTCGAAACCTCCGGCGACCTCGGCGTAGATGATCGGATTGATGACCGTCGGTCCGGCGTCTCGTGCTTCGGCCAGCGCGTCATCCGACCAGTCCGCCCACTTAGGGTCGTCGGTGAGCACATCGAGGAGGACGCAGGAGTCCACCAAGGTGATGGGCTGCTCATCAGCCACTCGCAGCGTACGACCGGCTCCGCGACTGCTAGTCGCCACGGAAGAGCTCCATGAGCTCGTCCGTGCTCATGCTCGTTGTCGCCCGGCCGCGCATGTGTCCGGTCAGCCGTTTCCCGCGGCGCTGCGCGCCCTCGCGGCGCACGATCTGCAGTGCGTTGCCGACCTCGATGACCTCGACCTCATCGCCCTCCTCGAAAGCGAACTTTCGTCGGAGCTCGGCGGGAATCGTGACTTGTCCCTTGCTGTTCAAACGCACCGCGCACCACCTCGTCCTAGAGAACGGCAGAAAAGACACGTATTACGTGCGATACGTATCTCATTGTACGGCGTGGACCACGGATACGACAGCTCATACCGCGCCGGGGAAGCCCAGCTGGCGCCATGCTTCGTACACCGACACCGCTGCGGCGTTGGAAAGGTTCATCGAGCGGCGGCCGGGCAGCATCGGGATGCGGACCTGGTCGGTGATGTGGGGGTCGGCGAGCACCTCGGCCGGTAGCCCGGTGGGTTCGGTGCCGAACAGCAGGGCGTCGCCGTCGCGGTAGGCGACATCGGTGAAGCGGGTGGTGGCCTGGGTGGTGAACGCGAACACCCGCCCAGGCTCGATGGCCGCCAACGCCGTCGCCAGGTCGGGATGCACCGTCACCACCGCGAGGTCGTGATAGTCCAGTCCGGCCCTGCGCAGCTTCGACTCCGAGAGGTCGAAGCCGAGCGGTTCGATCAGATGCAGCGCGCAACCGGTCCCCGCGGCCAGCCGGATCGCGTTGCCGGTGTTGGGTGGGATCACGGGGTTGTGAAAGATCAGGTGCAGCACAGCGCATCACTCTGTCATGCCGGGCTCGCGCACTCGGCTCGCCCCACCGATCGGGCTCGGGGCGCCCGACCGGCGGCCGCGTCTGGAACAATCGGCGCCGTGAACAAGGCGGAGACGACCGGGAAGCATCGGGTCGTGCGGTTGAGCGCGTGGCAGCAGTACCTGCGCAGTCATCTGCCGATGACCGTGGTGAGCGCGCTGATCCTGGTCGCGGTCGTGTTCGTCGCCTGGGATCGGTGGCGGCGCGGCGCGATCATCTTCGGCAGCGCGGCCCTGGTGGCCGCCGCGTTCCGATTGTGCCTGCCGACCGTGCAGGTGGGGCTGCTCGCGGTCCGCAGCAAGCCGTTCGACGTGGCCACCCTCACGGCACTTGGCAGCGCCATCGTCTTCCTCGCCGCCACGATCAACACCCTCGGCGTCAGCTGAGCGCCGGATAGCGCTCGGCGAACACCGCCCGCTCGCGCGGCCTGCGACCCGGGTGCGGCGGGGTGTCCGCGCCGTAGCCGACGGTGACCATGACCGCGATCGCCAGATCCGCGTCCGCGTCGACGCCGATCGCCTGCTTCACCAGCTCGGCGTCCCACCCGTTCATCGGCGCCGAGGCGAGCCCGAGACCGGTCGCCGCGAGCATCACATAGGTGGCGGCGATCATCGCGTTCTTCACGGCGTTCTCACGCAGCAGCCCGCGCTCGCGCAACGAGTGATATTCGGCGCGCGAATCGAACATCGCCTGAAACCGCTCGTTCCACGCCCCGTTCCGCACGGCTTGCTCGGCGATATCGGTGTTGGCGGATGTCCAGGCCGCCGGATCGGCGACGAACACCAGCACCGCGGGCGCCTCCAGCGGCTGCGGCTGACCGAAAGCCGCCTCCGACAATGCCTTCCGGCCGTCGTCGCTGGTCACCACGACGATCGAGCGGTCCTGCATGTTCCAGGCGCTCGGGGCTTGCACGGCCAGGTCGAGCAGTTCTTCGAGCAGTTCGGGGGCGATGGGATCGGGCCGGTAGTGGCGGACGGTGCGCCGGGTGCGGATGGCTTCGGTGACTGACAGTGTCTGCGTGATCATGATTCCTACTATCGGAGAGTCACTCTCCTTTGGGAAGTAGGCACCTGAAAGTGCGTTAAAATCGGCTGGGTGCGCACAGTTCATGAAGCGACCGGCCTGCCCGCCGACGTCTACTCGGCCAAATGTCCGACCCGCGAGGTCCTCGACCACATCGCGGGCAAGTGGACGGTGCTGATCGTGGACGCGCTCGCCGACGGCACCCTGCGCTACACCGATCTGCGCCGCCGGATCGACGGCATCTCCCAGAAGATGCTCACGCAGACCCTGCGTCAGCTCGAGCGCGACGGATTCGTCGCGCGCACGGTGTATCCCACGGTGCCGCCTCGGGTCGAGTACACGCTCACCGATCTCGGTCACAGCCTGTGCGAACCGATCGCGGCGCTGCGGGAATGGGTCGAGACGAATATCAATCGCATCGAGAAGGCCAGGCGCATGTCGCCCTGACCGGGCTGCGGCCCGGCGTGGCGCGGCGGCGGCCCTGGGCCGAATCGATCAGGCGGATTCGGCGGGCACGCGCTGCTCCCACAGGCTGCGGGTGCCCCGGCTGCCGTAGAGCTCGCGGGCCTGCTGCGGGGTGATCGTCGACAGGGTCCGCGGCGGTGCGGAGTGGGCGTGGGCGGCGAAGATCGCGCCGGTCATCGGGGCGATGAACGGGGCGGCCTTGATCAGGACCCAGTTGTCGCGGCGGGAGGCGGTCCAGGCGATCACCTTCGCGGGGATCCGGACGAGCGGGTCGACGACGCGCGGCACGGCGAAGCGGCCGAGCTTGCGCATCCACATCGGCAGGGACGGGATGGTGGCCAGCGACAGCAGCCTGCTGCCGATCGCGAAATGCCAGCCCTTGCCCGGCGGTGTCCACAGCAGGTAGTGCATGCCTTCGATCGCCCGCTCGGAGACGCACAGCTGCGGCCGGACCCGCTCGAAATAGGCGTGCACCTCGTCGCGGGTGCGCGGCACATCGGCGGGTTTGCAGGTCTGCAGCTCGGCGGCGATCGCGCACTCGGCCCAGTACCGCTGTTCTTCCTCGGGGCTCAGCGGTCCCGGCCCGTACATCTCGTAGCACTTGAGCACCGAATGCCAGCCGGTGATGTGGATCCACAGCTGGGATTCCGGGTTGTTGGCGCTGTAGCGCTTGCCGCTGATCGGTTCGATGCCCGTCATCGGCGCGTGCACCTTCATCAGGTGCTCGGCGGCCTGGATGGCGGTGCGGCCGTCGCCGAGCGCGACCAGCACGAAGTAGGCGAGCGTGTGGTCGAGGCGGGTCGCGGGGTTGTCGTAGATGCCCTGTGAATCGGCGACCGCCGCGGTCAGGAACGGGTCGAAGTGCTCGAGGGTGACCGCGCGCTGGAAACCGATCAGCGCGGTCGGCGATGCCCACACCTTCCAGCTGGGGGAGCCCGGCCCGAAGAAACCGTAGTCGTCGCGGCGCAGGGTGGACGGATCGAAAGCCATTGCACGTGCTCCTTTGCAGTGCCGAGGCGAACCTCGCAGTTGAATACAACGCAACCGTAGCAATGGTGCGAAGTGAATACAACGGTTGCGTAGGATTGAGGCCGAGACGCCACCGCCGGGGTATCGTTCAGGAAACGACAGGAGGTGCGGGCGTGACCGCGACTCAGGAGCAACGGCCGCGGCGCCGCTATGCCCCGCGCCTGCCACCGCACGAGCGGCGCGCCCAGCTCCTCGATGCCGCCTTCGCAGTGCTCGGCCGGATGGAACTGCACGAGCTGAGCATGGAAGCCGTCGCCCAGGAGGCCGGCGTCGGAAAACCGGTGCTGTACACCGTGTTCAAGACCCGCGCCGAGCTCGTCGAGGCCCTGCTGGAACGCGAGCGCGAACGCGGGCTGGATCAGATCGCCGACACCCTGCCGGAAAACCTGCTCGACACCGATCCCGTCGCCGCCGCCTCGGCGACGGTCGAAGCGTTCGTCGGTGTCGCTCTCGCGAATCCGACGCGCTGGCGGCTGATCCTGGCGACCCCGGCCAGCGCTCCCGACGAATACCGTGCCGCCTTGCGTACGGCTCGCGCCGAGATCCTGGCCCGCGCGGAATCCCTTGTCCGCGTGGGTATCGCGATGTCGCCGCGCTGGTCGGGGATGGACGCGGGCCTGCTCGCGAACTCGACCCTCACCGTCGCCGAGATGCTCGGCAGGCTGGCGGTCAACGAGCCGCAGGAGTATCCGCGCGAACGGCTCCAGGAATACGTCCGCTCGATCGTCACCCTGCTGACAGGTACGGCGAGAGACTGAGTCAGCGGCTCTCGCGGGCCAGGCGCATCGTCTCGGTGAGCAGCTTCGACACCGCGGCGGCCTCGGTCAGGAAGCCGTCGTGCCCGTCGCGCGAGTGCACGATCTCGAGACCGGCGCAGCCGGGCAGCCCCTCGGCCAGCTCGGCCTGGGTGTGCAGGGGGTAGAGCCGATCGGAGTCGACACCGCCCACCACGCACGGGACCGGGGTCGAGGCCAGCGCGGCGGCGATCCCGCCACGGCCGCGACCCACGTCGTGCCGGTTCATGGCCTCGCTGAGCAGTACATAGGTGGCCGGATCGAATCGCTGACAGAGCTTCTCGGCCTGGTGCTCGAGGTAGCTCTGCACCGCGTAGCGGCCGCCCGTCCACGGATCCTCGTCGCCCTGGGGCCGATTGGTGAAGCGGTGGTCGAGCTCGCCGTCGGTGCGGTAGGTCAGGTGCGCGATGCGCCGGGCCAGGCCCATGCCGGTCATCGGGGCGCGACCGGTGCCGTGATAGTCCCCGCCCTGCCAATCCGGGTCGGCGGTGATGACGGCCATCTGGGTGGTCTGGGTGCCGATCTGATCGGCGGTGGCGCGGGCGCCGACGGCCAGCACGAGCGCGGCCGCGACCCGCTCGGGCTGCCCGACGATCCACTCCAGCACTCGCATGCCGCCCATCGACCCGCCGACGACGGCGCCCAGCCGCTCGATCCCGAGCAGCTCGAGCAGCTGCGCCTCCGCGGTCACCTGGTCACGGATGGTCAGATCGGGAAAGCGCGAGCCCCACGGCGTGCCGTCGGGCGCGAGCGAGGACGGGCCGGTGCTGCCCTTGCAGCCGCCGAGCACGTTGGTCGCGATCACACACCATTCGTCGGTGTCGATCGGCGCGCCGGGCCCGACCATGCCCTCCCACCAGCCGGGCTGCGCGTTGTCCGCGCTGGCGATGACATGCGAGTCACCGGTCAGCGCGTGTTCGACGAGCACCACATTGTCGAGCGTGGGCGAGAGCTCGCCCCAGCGTTGCACCGCCAGCCGCACATCGGGGAGCACGGCGCCGTTCTCCAGCGCGACGTCCCCGATGGCGACCACGCCGAGTCGCCCGTCCGGCGGTGGCAGCAGGGCCACACCGGTTGCGGGACGGGCGATCGGCGATTCGGTGCTCACAGTCACGTCGTCGCCGCCGCGAAACCTGCGCGCAGATCGGCCAGGATGTCGTCGATTCCCTCGATGCCGACGGCGAGCCGGACCAGCCCCGGAGTGACGCCGGAGGCCAGTTGCTCTTCGGGCGTCAACTGCGAGTGCGTGGTCGATGCCGGGTGAATCACGAGAGAACGCACATCACCGATGTTAGCGACATGGCTGTGCAGGCTTAACGCGTCCACGAACTTCTTGCCCGCGTCGACACCGCCGCGCAGCTCGAACGCGACGATCGCGCCCGCGCCCTTGGGTGCGAGCTGCTTGGCCCGCGCGTACCAGGGCGAGGTCTCGAGCCCCGCGTAGTACACGGCCTCGACGCCCGGCTGCTCGGCGACGAACTTCGCCACGGCCCCGGCGTTGGACACGTGCCGTTCGACCCGCAGGCTCAGCGTCTCGATGCCCTGGGCGATGAGGAACGCGTTGAACGGCGACACCGCGGCACCCAGATCTCGCAGCAGCTGCACGCGGGCCTTCAGCGCGAAGGCGGGCGCGCCAAGGTCGGCGAACACCGCGCCGTGATAGCTGGGATCGGGCTCGGTGAAACCGGGGAAGCGCGCGTTGCCGTCGGCGTCGCGCACGGTCCAGTCGAAGGTGCCGCCGTCGACGATCGCGCCCGCGACCGCGGCGCCGTGCCCGCCCAGGTACTTCGTGGCCGAGTGCACGACGATGTCGGCGCCGTTGGCCAGCGGCTGGATCAGGTACGGGGTCGCGACGGTGTTGTCGACGATCAGCGGGATACCGGCCTTGTGCGCCACCTCGGCGATGCCGGGGATGTCGAACACCGCGCTGCTCGGGTTGGCGATGGTCTCGCCGTAGAAGGCCTTGGTGTTGGGCCGGATGGCGGCCTGCCACTGCGCCAGGTCGTCGGGATCCTCGACGAAGGAGACCTCGATGCCGAGCTTGGGCAGCGAGTAGTGGAACAGGTTGTACGTGCCGCCGTAGAGGTGCGGGCTCGACACGATGTGGTCACCGGCGCTGGCCAGGTTCAGGATCGCGTAGGTCTCGGCGGCCTGGCCGGAGGCCAGCAGCAGCGCCGCGACGCCACCCTCGAGCGCGGCGATGCGCTGCTCGACCGCGTCCTGGGTGGGGTTCATGATCCGGGTGTAGATGTTGCCCGGTTCGGCGAGACCGAACAGCGCGGCGGCGTGGTCGGTGTCGCGGAAGGTGTAGGAGGTGGTCTGGTAGATCGGCAGTGCCCGCGCGTTGGTGCTCGCGTCGGGGGCCTGGCCCGCGTGGATCTGCTTGGTCTCGAAGGACCAGTTCTCGGGCAGGGCAGAGTCGGTCATGAATTGCTCCAGGATTGTTTGCCGGTGTCTCGCGTCAGCTGGGTCGGATCGACGGACAACAACACATGGGGGCCTCCTGCAATGCGCGCTTGCTCTCGACCTTCGAGAGCCCGGTCATCACCCGGAGCACCCCACCGCAGCTGGAGGGTTGCCGACCAGCGAGCCGGGGCTTGGCGCTGGTACTCATGACCTTGCCGTCATGTTAACCGGCCATCGTGTCAGCGCGGAAACTTCCCCCGGTTTCGTCGCCTGGATCACTCCGCCGACGGTGTGCCGACCCCTGGCGTGTCGCCGTCGGCGTGCGCACCGCAGACGCGGCGAAGCTCGTGGTAGGCGCGCAGGATGGCGGCCTTGGTCACCCCGGCGGCGGCTTCCGGCGTCGAGCCGAGCAGCTCGTCCTCGATGGCGGCGAGCGAGAGGTGGCACAACATCTGCCAGGTGCCGGCCACCACCCGGACCGAGAAGTCGTCCGGCGTGGTCGCCATCCGCTCGGCGAGTTGCGCGCAGACCGAGACGTTCTTCTTCTCCGCGTATTCGAGGGCGCGCGCGTTCACGGCCTGGCTGGTCCGCATGATCCGCTGCATCTGCTGGAACTGGCGCAGGAACCGGATGCCGTCGGCCTCGGCCTCGGTATCGACGACCTGCAGGTAGGCGTCACACAGCGCCTTGAGTTCGTTGCCGGTGCGCGGTTGCCCGGCGAGTGCGACGGCGACGGTGCTGCCGAACTCGTCGATCGGCGCGAGCACGATGTCTTCCTTGAGCGGGAAGTAGCGGTTGACCGTGCGCGGGGAGACATCGGCGCCCGCGGCGATCTGCTCGACCGTCGTCGCGTCGAAGCCCTGTGTTTCACACAGTCGCAGCCCGACCTCGATGATCGCCGCCTTGGTCTGGAGCTTCTTGCGTTCACGCAGGCCCGCCGGCACGCGGTCGGCCGCGGTGGGGCCTGCCGGTTCGGTCGCCCGGTCCGCGCCGATCGGAGTGGTCGAGTCCAGCATCCCTCCAGATTACCGTCCGGCCTGATTTGTCTGTCTTTTCACGTCAAGTGGCGCAGTCAGACATTTTGCTCTTGACGCCAATTGTCTCGTGGTGCCAGGATTAGGCCAGCCTTCGAGTGACTAGGAGTCCGTGGTGACCGGCATCGAGATAGACGCGAAACAAACTGAGGCACAACAGAGTTCGATGCGATGGTGGGCGCTGGCTGTCCTCGCCTCCGCGCAGTTGATGGTGATCCTCGACGCCACCGTCGTCACGATCGCGCTCCCGTTCGCCCAGAAAGACCTCGGCATCAGCGAGGGCGACAAACAGTGGGCGCTCACCGCCTACACCCTGATCTTCGGCGGCCTGCTGCTGCTGGGCGGGAGGATGGCCGACTACCTCGGCCGCAGGCGCATCTTCCTGATCGGCCTGGTCGGGTTCGCCGCCGCGTCGGCGCTGGCCGGGCTCGCCCAGGACGGGTTGCAGCTGTTCCTCGGGCGTGGCTTGCAGGGCGCGTTCGCGGCGTTGCTCGCGCCATCGGCACTGTCGCTGTTGTCGGTGACGTTCACCGATGTCAAGGAGCGGGCGCGCGCGTTCGCGGTGTTCGCCGGGATCTCGGCGGGCGGTGTCGCGTTCGGGTTGATCGTCGGTGGCGCGCTCACCGAGTACGTGTCGTGGCGCTGGACCCTGCTGATGAACACGCCGGTCGCGATCGTCGCGCTGCTCGGCGCGCTGGCGGTCATCGTGCGCGATGTGCCGGTGCCGCGGGTCGGCGGTTACGACCTGCCCGGCGCCGTCACCGTGACGCTCGGGCTGGTGTCGATCGTCTACGGATTCAGCCGCGCCGCCGAACACGGCTGGCTGGCCGCGAGCACCCTCGGCCTGCTCGGGGCGGGCGCCGCGCTGCTGATCGCCTTCGTCGTCATCGAGGCGCGCTCGGCGAATCCGCTGCTGCCGCTGCGCATTCCGGGGGAGATCAACCGGGGTGGCGCGCTGCTGGCCGCGCTGTTCATCCCGATCGCCATGTTCGCGATGTTCCTGTTCCTGAGCTTCTACTACCAGAACACCCTCGGCTACTCGCCGCTGAAAGCGGGCGTCGCGTTCCTGCCGTTCCCGGTCGGCATCGCGATCTCGGCGGGAGTCACCAGCGCGCTGATGCCCAAGCTCGGCCCGCGTCCGCTGATGGTGGTCGGCGCGCTGCTCGGCACCGTGGGTCTGCTGTGGCTGGCCCAGCTCGGCTACGGCGACGGGTACGCGCTGAGCGTGCTGCCCGCCCAGCTGCTGATCGCGCTCGGTATGGGGCCGTTGTTCGTCGGCATGCAGGCCGTCGCGCTGCATCAGGTCGACGCCGACGACTCCGGCGTGGCCAGTGCTCTGCTCAATGCCGCCCAGCAGGTCGGCGGCGCGGTCGGCACCGCATTGCTCACCACGATCTCGGTGCAGGCGGCGAAGAACTACGCGACCGACAATCCGACCGTCGACCACCTCGTCGAGCGGGCCTCGATCCACAGCTACGACGTGGCGTTCTATGTCGGCGCCGGCTTCTTCCTCGTCGCCGCGGTGGTGATCGCGGTGATGATCAGGGACAAGCCGGAGAACCTGATCGAAGGCGACGAGCACGCCGCCCGGGTGCCGATCGCGGTCTGAGTACCGGATCGCCGAGCCCCGCATGCCTTTCCGGCGTGCGGGGCTCGCCTGTTGTCGCGCCACCGCCGGTCGTTCGACGTGCCGACGGTTTCGAGGCAACCGCAATTCGTTCGCAAGTGGCAGCCAATCGCTGGCGGTCACGCTCGGCTCATGACTATCGAGATTGCCGATGAGCACAACAACACCACCTCGGCGCCGCACCCCGCCGACCGTGCGTCCAGCCCCGCCCCGGCGGGAAGTCGTGAGCGGGTGCGGGCCGGAGTCCTGGCCGTCGGCGCGGCGCTGTGGGCAGCGGGCAACCTCATGCACCCGCTCGAGCACTCCGAATCCGCCGAGCACGCGGCGACCTGGGAAGCCGCGCATCTCACCTTCGCCGTCGGCGCGGTGCTGATGGCGGTCGGCCTACCCGCGCTGGTCCGTGCCATCCGCCGACCGGGCGCGGACTGGGCGGGCAAGATGCTCACCTTCGCGCACGGGTTGTTGTTCGCCGGGCTGGCGGTGGTCATCCCGATCGGCGCCTACCACGAGGTCTACGTCACCAGCCTGCTCGATCATCACGCCGCGACCGAGATCGCCGACGCCTCGGCCCCGGTGCTCGCGCCCTTGTCGCTGGCGCTGCTGCTCGGATTCGTCCTGCTCGCGGTGTACGCGCTGATCCGGCCCGCCGCGGTGTTCGGCCGGTGGTCGGGCGTGCTGATCATCGCGGGCACCCTGGCGATGACGGTGTCGGCGATGCTGCCCGGGGTACTGCCGGGCGCCGAGGGCTGGTGGATCATCCCCGGCACGGTCGCCCAAGGTGTGGCGATCGGCGTCGCGGGGGTGCGTATCGCCAGGTAAATTGACCGTATCGAAGACGAAGGACCGTACGGCGGCATGCCCGCCGTACGCATCGAAGTACTCGGCCCGCTGCGGGTCGAGGTGGGGGAGCGGCCCGCCGATCTGGGTGGACCGCGTCAGCGCGCGCTCCTGGCCCGCCTGGTCCTCGCGGGCGGCGACGTGGTGTCGACCGACCGGCTGATCGACGACCTGTGGGCAGGCGATCCGCCACCCAAAGCCCTCGGCGCCCTCCAGGCCCACATCTCCTACCTGCGCCGCGCGATCGAACCCGGCCGCCCGCCCCGCGCACCCGCCACCGTCCTGATCTCCGAGGCCCCCGGCTACGCCCTGCGCCTCGACCGATCCGCGGTCGACGCCTGGCAGTTCGAGCGCCTGCTCGCCGACGGCGACCCCGACCCCGCCCAGCGCTATCGCGTTCTCGGCGACGCACTCGCGTGCTGGCACGGCGAGCCGTACGCCCCCTTCGCGACGACCCACTGGGTCATCCCGGAAGCCGCCCGCCTCCACGAACTCCGCCGCCTCGCCGTCGAACGCCGCGCCGAGGCGGCCCTGGCCCTCGGCCACCCCGACGAGGCCTTCGCCCTCCTCCACTCGCACGTCGCCGACCACCCCGACCGCGAAAACGCCGCCCGCCTCCTGGCCCTCACCCAATACCGCCTCGGCCGCCAACTCGACGCCCTCGCCACCCTGCGCCGGGTCCGCACCTACCTGGACACCGAATTCGGCGTACTCCCCGGGCCTGCCCTCGGCGCCCTGGAAACCGCGATCCTCACCCACGCACCCGAATTGGATCAGCCCCCGGTACCAGCCGACCCTGCCCGATCGCCCGGTTCGACGCGGCCAGCGGCACCGACAACGTCGATCGCCGGCTCACCGAAATCCGATCCGGCATTCCCCAACCAGCACCGTGCCGATGCCGCTGACCGGATCGCGGATGCCGGTCGGCTCATCGGCGATGGTGCGAACTCTGCACGGATTGGTGCCACGCAGCCCGCTGATCGTGTCGCGGGTGCCTCTCGCCCCGCACACGTTCCTCTGTCGGTAGACAGTGCGGCGGCGGATCGGCCTGGGGACGGCGGTCGCGCGGATCTGGCCGGTACGCGATCGCGGTTCATCGGCGCGGCGGTCGGGTATGACGCCGAACGGTCGGCGCTGCTCGCCGAGGCGGGCGAGGTGGTGGCGCACGGGCGGGCCAGGGTGGTGTGGCTGGAAGGTGAAGCGGGTGCGGGCAAGACCACCCAGGCCGAATCGCTGGCCTGCGCACTCGCTGCCGACGGGTGGACCGTCGTGAGCGCGGCGTGCCCCGAAGTCGACGGCGCGCCCGCCGCGTGGGCTTGGATACATCTGCTCGACGGACTCGGCGTGCAGACGGTGGCAGGTGCTGTGTCACCGCGAGGTGAGCGCGCTCAGCAGCCGACGGCCCCGGGGTCTCCGCGAGTCCTTGGCGCGCAGATTGCGGCGGCCCCGGTATCAGGTCACGGTGAAACCGCCCGGACATCGGCAGGTCCGGCATCGGAGTCGTTCGGTGCGCGGGTTTCGGCGGATCCGGGACCGGACGGGTTCGGTGCGCAGGCGGGACCGTTCGCTATCGCGCAGTCGGTGACTCGGGCGTGTGGGCAGCGACTGGCCGACGGGCCGGTGCTGGTGGTTCTCGAAGATGTCCATCGTGCCGACAGCGCCACCTTGCAGATCCTGCGGCAGGTGGTGGCCTGGCTGGCACAGCGGCCGGTGCTGGTCCTGGTCACCGCGCGGGGGTACGAGGCCGACGCGGGGGTGCGGGCCACGGCCGCGGCGCTGGCGGCGACGACCGGTCGCCGGCTGGAGCTGGGTGGTCTCGATACCGCGGCGGTGCGGGCGGTCGCGGCCCGTGCCGGGTTGGGGTCCATCGATGACGACACCGCCGAGCGGTTGCGCGAGCGGACCGGTGGCAATCCGCTGTTCGTCCGCGAGGTCGCGAAACTCGCTGCGGCGGTGGGGGATCTGCACGCCGTGCCGGATGGTGTGCGCGATGTGCTGAGCCGCCGGATCGCCCGGCTGCCCGCGGGCGCGGCCCGCGCATTGCGCCTGGCCGCGGTGTGGGGCGACGACATCGACTTCGACACCCTGCTCGAGCTGACCGCCGAGCCGGAGGAGACGCTGATCGACCTGGTCGACACCGTCACGGTCGCCGGCCTCGTCCGGATCACGGGCACCGATCGAATCAGCTTCGCCCACGCGCTGATTCGCGACGCCGTCTACGGCGACATACCCGCCTTGCGTCGGGCCCGCCTGCACTGGTCGGCTCTGGAACTGCTCGAACGCCGCACCGGCACGACCATCGCAGGCCTCGAATCAGCCACCGGCGCAGTCGACCTCGACGCCATGGCGCACCACGCCATCGCCGGTGCGGGCACCGCGAACGCAGGCCGGGCCCTGCGCTACGTCCTCGCCGCTGCCCGCAGACGCACCGCCCGCCGCGCCCACCAGGACGCTGAGCCCCTCTGGCGCTCCGCACTCGAATTACACACGCGCGCAGGACATGGCAGCGCCACGGCCTCTCGCGACGACCGCCTCGCCGCGCTGTCGACCCGCTGCGCCCTGATCAACGCCCTCGCCTACGGCGGCAACGACGAGCAAGCCCGCATCCTGCGCGTCGAAGCACTGGAAACGGCCCGCGCCTCGATGCCGACATCCAATCGCCACGCCGTCCTCGACATCGCGACTGGCCCCGCAACAGAGCCCGGCCGCGGTGCTGCGATCGGCCCCACGGCAGCGACCGGCCACCGTGCTGCGACCGGTAGTGGTGCCGCGGCTGGTGGTGGTGTGGTGGTGACCGGCGGCGGTGTCGCGCCGGACGGTGCCACGCACGACGGCTCCGCCACGACCCCCGTCACCGACCCCCCGACCATCACCACCGACCCCATCGTCGTCGTCCTCACCTGCTGGCGCGCCCCCACGATCTGGACCAGCCGGGAACGCGGTGCTCCCGACCGTGGCATGCGGGCCGATCTGGCCGCCGCGTTGACCCGCACGACAGCGCCGGACCTGCGGATCCGGCTGCTCGTCACCGCCGCCTTCGAAGTCGTCGGCTTCGACAACCCGCACGCCTTCGCCTGCTCCGCCGAGGCCTTGCGCGCGGCGCGCGAGCTCGGTGATCCCGAATTGTTGTGCGCCGCACTCAATGCCAGGGCTTTCGTTGCTCTCGGTCCCGATCTGTGGCCGGAGCGCGGCGACCTGGCCGACGAACTGCTGCGCGTGTCGACCGAGGCGGGTCTGCCGGAGTACCAGGCGGTCGCGCATTTTCTGCGCTTCCTCGTCGCCTCGGGCGCGGGCAGGCTGGTCGCCGCGCGGGCCGAGATCGCCAAGGCACTCGACTGCGCCGAGGGCGGCCAGCTCGGCCCGCTGCTGGTCGTCTCCACCGCGCATCTGGCTGTGCTCGCCGCACTGCGCGGCGACTTCGCGACCGCCAAGGCCGTCGATGCCGACCTCAGCGCGAAGATGATCGCGGCAGGTCACGCCAACGGTGCCGAACTGACCCTGCTGGCCGAGATGATGACCGGCTGGGCGCTCGGCGACCTCGCTCCCGGCCTCGACGGATACGCCGCGCTGAACGCGGCCGCACCGCACGCGCTCCGGTCCGCGTACATGCTGGCCCTGCTCGACGCGGGACACACCGAGCAAGCGGCCGCGCTGCTCGGCGCGGGCACCCCGGTCCTGCGTGACTACTACTGGTGCGCGATGTCGGTGTTCGAGGCCAGGGTGGTCGCCCGGATCGGCACGGTCGAGGCGGCTCGGCGGCTCTATCAGGACCTGCTGCCCAGAGCGGGCACCATCGCGGGTATGGACTCCGGGTCGGTCGCCTTCGGCCCGGTCGACACCGTCCTCGCCGAACTGGCCGACCGGCTGGGTGACCACGCCGCCGCGACCGCGCACCGCGCCGCGGCCGAGGACGTACTCGCCGCCATCGCGGCCGAACTGGCCGCCCTCGACGACATCGGTATCGCGACAACGACTACCAGTCGGCAAGCATCCGCCGCCGGGCCTTCGGCGACGGCATAACCCTCGTCCACCTGCTGGTACTCACCCGCCCGGCGGCCGCCCGCGACGGCCCGCCTCACCTACCTGCCAGCACCCGCTCCCGCCTGCGGTACCCGATGCCGAACACGGCCAGCATCACTCGCACCGGCAGCCCACCATCGGCGGTCACCTCGGCGAGCTCCGCCCGCGTGCAGACCGCGACCATGCGCGGCAGTTCGAAACTCATCACCGCGCCGCCCCTGGCCGCCGCCTCGACCTTCTCCCACTGCGCGGCGGTCACGTACGCGGTGACGATCGGGAACACGGTCCGCTCCTCGTCGGCGATGTGCTCGTCGAGCACGGTGTGCAACCGGGTCAGCCGCTCGGCCAGGACAGCAGCCGCGCCGGGCCGCCGGGAAACCAGGTCGGCGCAGGCCGCCCTGATCTCGGCGAGCATCGGGTCGAGCTGGGCGTGGTCGTCGGTCAGCTCCCTGAGGTCGACCGCGTCGCCTGCCGCGGCGGTGAGCGCAGGCCAGAGAACCTCGTCCTCGATGCGATGGTGATGGTGGATGGAGTCACACAGCAGGCCCAGATACCCGGCGATCGCGCGGGCCCGCCGCGGCGCACACGGCGTCCCCGCGGCGAGCTCCCCGGCCAGGACGGCGAAACGAGCTGTATCGGCGAGCATCGCGCGGTGGGCCAGCCGTATGCCGAGTAGGTTGGGAGTCGAGCGTATGTCGGTCATGACCCGACAGTGCCCGCGGTCACTTGTGACCTGTTTGCCGTCCGCTGCGGGGCGGAGTCCCGCACAGCGGGCCCTCCCATCGCGGTGAGGTAGGGGGCAGCAGTACGCTCGTCTTGTTTGCACCACACGTCCCGCAGACAACGCGGGGCATATACGTTGTCTGTTGGAACAGCTGGGGTCCGCTCACAAGCGTGTTCGCCTGGCCGTGCAATGAGGGCACCATCCTAGGAGGACACGAAGATCCATGTCCAAGATCAAGGTTGAAGGTACCGTCGTAGAACTCGACGGCGACGAGATGACCCGGATCATCTGGCAGTTCATCAAGGACAAGCTGATCCACCCGTATCTCGACGTGAACCTCGAGTACTACGACCTCGGCATCGAGTACCGCGACAAGACAGACGACCAGGTCACCGTCGACGCGGCGAATGCCATCAAGCAGCACGGCGTCGGCGTGAAGTGCGCCACCATCACCCCCGACGAAGCGCGGGTGAAGGAGTTCGGCCTCAAGAAGATGTGGCGCTCGCCCAACGGCACCATCCGTAACATTCTGGGTGGCACCATCTTCCGCGCGCCGATCATCATCTCCAACGTGCCCCGCCTGGTGCCCGGCTGGACCAAGCCGATCATCATCGGCCGCCACGCCTTCGGCGACCAGTACCGCGCCACCGACTTCAAGGTCTACGAGGCGGGCACCGTCACGCTGACCTTCACCCCGGAGGACGGCAGCGAGCCGATCGTGCACGAGGTCGTGAAGATGCCCGAGGACGGCGGCGTCGTCATGGGTATGTACAACTTCAAGAAGTCGATCGAAGACTTCGCGCGCGCCTCGCTCAACTACGGGCTGCAGCAGAACTACCCGGTCTACATGTCGACGAAGAACACCATCCTGAAGGCCTACGACGGCATGTTCAAGGACACCTTCCAGGAGATCTTCGACACCGAGTTCAAGAGCCTGTTCGACGCGGCGGGCCTGACCTACGAGCACCGCCTGATCGACGACATGGTCGCCTCCTCCATGAAGTGGGAGGGCGGCTACGTCTGGGCCTGCAAGAACTACGACGGCGACGTGCAGTCCGACACCGTGGCGCAGGGCTTCGGCTCGCTGGGCCTGATGACCTCGGTGCTGCTCACCCCGGACGGCAAGACCTGTGAGGCCGAGGCCGCGCACGGCACCGTCACCCGGCACTACCGCCAGCACCAGCAGGGCAAGCCGACCTCGACCAACCCGATCGCGTCGATCTTCGCCTGGACCCGTGGCCTGGAGCACCGGGGCAAGCTGGACAACACCCCCGAGGTGATCGGCTTCGCGCAGGCGCTCGAGGACGTCGTCATCAAGACCGTCGAAGGCGGCCAGATGACCAAGGACCTGGCGCTGCTCGTCGGTGGCGACCAGGGCTACCTGAGCACCGAGGAATTCCTGGGTGCGCTGGACGTGAACCTGGCTCGCGCACTGAAGTGAAATAGCTGGAGTTCCGCGTCGAACCGCGGATCCGCACGGCTGGGAAAGGCGCTCGCATCGAACCCGATGCGGGCGCTTTTTCGTTGCCGGATCCCGGGGGTGGGGTAACTCACCCCCGCCTCGGGTAGCGATCGGGTACCCCGGCCCGTTGCATGGAGGCGTGACTTCTTCCCTCTCCGCCGCCGACCGGGTCGACGCGCCACGCACGAGCTGGCATGTCCCGGCGATGCTCGCGCTGGCGCTGGGAGGGTTTGGCATCGGCACCACCGAGTTCGTGACCATGGGCCTGCTGCCCGATATCGCGAGAGCCTTCGACATCTCCGAGCCGACGGCCGGGCACGCGGTGTCGGCGTACGCGCTCGGCGTTGTCGTCGGTGCGCCGCTGATCGCCGCGCTGTGTGCCAGGGTGCCGCGCAAGAAGCTGCTCATCGCGTTGATGGCCGCGTTCACCGTCGGCAATGTCGCGACCGTGCTTGCTCCCACCTTCGGCACCCTCGTGCTCGCCCGGTTCGTCTCCGGGCTGCCGCACGGCGCCTACTTCGGTGTCGCCTCGCTGGCGGCGGCCACGCTCGCCCCGGTCGGGCAGCGGGCGAAGGCGGTGGCCGCGGTGATGCTCGGGCTGAGCGTGGCGAACGTGATCGGTGTGCCCGGCGCGACCTGGCTCGGTCAGCATCTGGGCTGGCGGGACGCCTATGTCGTCGTCGCCGTGATCGGCGTGGCGACGATGGCCGCGCTGTGGCGATATGTGCCCTCGCTGAGCGGTATGAAGGTCACCAACCCGATGACCGAACTCGGCGCGCTACGCCGGCCGCAGGTGCTGCTCACCCTGGCCGTCGGCGCGATCGGCTTCGGCGGCATGTTCGCCGTCTACACCTACATCGCCACCACCATGACCGATGTCGCCGGCATGCCGATCGGCGCGGTGCCCATCGTGCTCGCCCTGTTCGGCCTCGGCATGATCGCGGGCAATATCCTCGGCGGCGTCATGGCCGACCGCGGTGTCGACCGCTCGATCCTCTTCGCCATGATCGCGATGGTGGTCATCCTGGCCTGCTTCGTCCTGGCCGCCCACAACCCCGTCACCGCCGCCATCGGCGCCTTCCTGGTCGGCGCATCCGGCGCGGCCCTGGCCCCCGGCCTGCAAACCCGCCTGATGGACGTCGCCGCCGACGCCCAAACCCTGGCCGCCGCCCTCAACCACGCGGCCCTCAACATCGCCAACGCGGCGGGCGCCTGGCTCGGCGGCCTCGTCATCGCGGCAGGTCTCGGCTACACCGCCCCCGCCGCGGTCGGCGCCCTACTGGCAGTCCTGGGCGTCCTGCTCTTCACCGTCACCGTGTGGGCCGGAGGGCGCTCGGCCTGACTTCCCGGCTCGATGCCCCACTCCGGCGTCGCCGAAATCTGGATTACCAGATCGCCGCGCGCACTCGCCACCGACCCGGCGAGTGCGCGTCGGCACGCCGACCAGGCCGGTGTGTTTCGCCCAACACACCGCCATGATTCGGGTGCTCCACGCATTCACTAATACGGTGCCCGGCATGCCGAGCTACCTGCACGAAGGTTTGCTTGATCTCTTCCGCACGAACCTCTCGCTGGCCCCGACGCTGCTGGCCGAGGAGTTCCGCGTCCCCCTGCCCGAGTTTGCCCAGATACGGACCGAGCCCTGCGACTTCACCGACGTCGGGCCCAAGGAATTCCGTGGCGATCTCGCCCTCAGCACACACGATGACCGAGACCAGCCGGTGCTCGGCGTGTGTGTCGAGGTTCAGTTGGCCAAGGAGGATGTCCGCCGTTGGAAATGGCCGGTCTACCTGACCACCTTGCGGTCACGGTTGTGCTGTCCGGCCGTGCTGCTGGTGGTGACTCCGAGCCGGACGGTCGCGAAGTGGGCCGAACAACCGATCGAACTCGATACCGTCGGCTCTGTCATCCAACCGCTGGTGCTGGGGCCCGACCGCTTTCCCGTCGTCACCGACCCGGATGAGGCCAGGCGCTGCCCCGAGCTCGCGACCCTGTCGGCTATCGCCCACGGCGCGGGACCACACATGGAGGAAGTCCTCGTCGCCTTCCTTGCCGGGCTGATGAAAACCGACGACGAACGTGTGAAAATGTACCTTGATCTGGTCGACGACGCATTGACCATCGCGGCAAGCCGACGTCTGGAGGAACTGATGAAGACCACTCCCGAATACCGCGGCCGTATCGCCACCAAGTACGTGGCCAAAGGACGCGCGGAAGGGCGCGAGGAGGGGCGCGTGGAGAATGCTGCGCATGCGGTGCTCACGGTGCTGACTGCTCGCGGGCTCGAGCTGTCGGCCGCGCAACGCACTCAGCTCACCGAATGCACCGACCTCGGTCAGCTCGATGCTTGGTTGACGCAGGCCGTTACCGCAACCCGTACCGACGAGCTGTTCAGCTGACGTCGACTCGCCGCCCCTAGCGACGGCGAGTGAGGCCCATTACGCGTGTTTTGGCGTTGAAGGCGGCCTTCAACGCCTGATCCGCCAGCGATCCGTCCGGGGGGAGCAGCTTGATCTGGCGCGCGAACTCCATCTGGTCGTAGCGCACCGTATTGGTGGCGACCTTCCGGTCCGCGAGCACGAAGTGATCCATGCCCTCGAAGTCGATGCGCGCACCGGTGCCGTCGATTCCGAAGTACGTACCGACGTGCCGACCGGTCAGATGCCAGTGCACGAAGACATCCTCATCCGACTCGGCGATCGCCACGATCGCGAGATCGAGGTCGGCCACAGCGGCGAAGGTCTGCTCGAAGTAGGCGGCGATCTCATCGGCGCCACGACATGTCCCGGTCGGCAAGTACACGACGGTATCGGCCGTCCACCAGGACCCACGCAGGCTGTCGACGTCCTGGGCATGGAGCCGCCCGAACGCCCATCGGACGAGTTCGGTGTGCGAGCCGTTCTTCGGCGGAGCGATGGTGGTCAGGGTGTGGCTGAAATCAGTCATCTCAAACTCCCTTGCACGTTGTGCGCGACAAGTTCGCCGGCGCGTCTCGGAAGCCTTCTCTGTCCATACTGACCTCCTACACCGCCGAACGCACTAGTAGTCGCCGACTATCGAGTAGTCGGGTACGCGTGCGACCTATGTCGCAGCGGACGACACTTTGTCACCTACCGGTTCGACCCACCGGTGTCGTCCCGGGAAGCTCCGCCGAAGATCGTCAGCGGGAGGTCCGATGCGATCGACAAAACATGGCCGCGCCGAGGTCTCGCTGGGTGCGTACCTTCTCTTGGGTGTGTTGTCGCTGGCTCTGGCACTGACAACAGCACTCGCTTCTGGGTGTGATGGATCGCTAGAAGAGCCGCCATCGTCCACTACGACGAGGCCCGCGCCGGTGTCATCCGTCGGGGATGAGGCCACGACATCGGAGCCGGCGACATGGTCCGTACCGGCAACGACTGAGGATGAGGCCACGACATCCGAGGAAACGACCTGGTCGGCGCCCTCAACCTATCGCGGTCGGACACGGCTTCCAGGGCCCCAGCCCACTTCGGATGGTCCCCTCCCAGGTGGTCCGACGACCCGGACTCTAACGACGATTGCTCCTACACCCGATGCGGTTCCACCGACGGCTCCTCCGCCATCACCAGCCCCGGACCCCCAACCCGAAACGACGGGCTCTGAACAATGAGCGCACCGTCTTCGCCGACACCGACGGTCGCCGTCGACAAGTGGATAGGCGTGGTCGCAGGCGTCGTCGCGCCCACGACCGTGATCACCGGATTGTGCTACTACTTCGGTTTCGTCTCCGCCCGCGCGTATTTCGCCTACTTCGGTGTCGATACCGAGTCCTTCCACTACTCGACGGCGGACTACGTCCTGCGCAGCGTGAGCGTGCTCTACCCAGCTCTCGTGATTGCTCTGGTCGTGGCCTGTGCGCTGTTCGCGATCCGCGTGTATGGATGGCGAGCCCTTCGTGAGGTCGGGGACTCTCGTCTTGCGCATCGCGCAGGCTGGGCGGCGATTGTGACGGGAGCGATTCTGACTGCACTGGCGGTGTTGGGAGTCGTTGCGCCACGATTCTCAGTGCTGCGATCCACAGTGCTGATTCCGGTGGTGCTGGCAGCGGGGGCGTTGTTGACAGTGGCGGGATCCGAGGCTTTGGCGGCGCTCCGGTCACGAGACACACCGCGGTCCGCCACCTCCGCTCAGCGATCCGTTTGGATGTTCGCCGGTGTGGCGATCGTGCTGGCGTCGTTTTGGCTGACGAACATTTTCGCCGACTGGTACGGACAACTGCAGGCGCAGAGAACTGCGGCTGATCTCTGGGACCGGGAAACGGTCGTGACACTCGACACGACCGAGCCCCTGTTTGCCCCGCGGAACCTGGTACTGGAAACTCCGCTCGGCACGCAACCAGGTCAGCGTTTTACCCACCGCTACGAGTGCCTCCGAACCCTCGTGGTCCGTCCTGACCGCTGGGTACTCGTCCCCGCCCGGTGGACGGTGGAGAACGGCTATTCGCTGATCATTCCGATCGACGACTCCTCGCGTGTCAGTCTTACCAAGCTGGACGGGCTCTCCGACAACAAAGAGGCCACGAAATGGGAATCGCCATGGCAATGTCCCGAGATCGCTCCCCTCTGAAAGATGCCGGTGGTGGCGGAATCGAGATATCCCCCGTCCGGGCAACGCGATTCCGCCACCAACCAGTTGTTCAGTTCTGTGGTGATGGATGTCGGATCGCAGTGTTACATAGTTGACCGATCGATCAAAATAGACTTGGGTATGCTCGGAAAGTGGCGCGTACCAAAGAATTCGACCCCGATGTCGCGCTGGACCGTGCGCTGGATCTGTTCTGGCAGCGCGGCTACGAGACGACATCGATAGCGGATCTGATCGAGCATCTCGGTATCGCCAGGGGCTGTATCTACGCGACTTTCGGCAGCAAACACGAGCTCTTCATGAAGGCGCTGCAACGCCACCTGGAGATCGTCGACGCGCGGGTCACCGCGGAATTGGCCCGTCCCGGCCCGGCGCTGCCCGCGATCAGAGGGCTGATCGACCAGTTCGTGAACGAGTCCTGTGCGGAGAACCGGTTCCTGGGTTGCCTGGTCACGACCGCCGCGGTCGAGCTCGCCGCCCGCGACGCCGATGTCGCCCGGCTGGTCGAATCCAGCTGGGCGCGCACGGAGACGGCCCTGTTCTCCGCACTGTCGCGCGCACGGGCGCAGGAGGAACTGTCGCCCGACGCGGATACGCGCGCCATGGCCCGCTTCCTGCTCGTCTTCTTCCAGGGCGTCTGGGTGCTCGAACGCGCACCCAATTCCGCCACCCGCCTGCGGGACGCGGGCCGGGTCGCCGCCTCGATTCTGGGCTGAGCGCCGGCGCGCGGCGCACCCTCATTCGTGAACGATCGGTCTATTTTGCGGGCTAGGCCGACCCACCGCCCGCGGGCCGCGCCCAGCCGACGCTGAGCTGCACCGCCCGCTGCCACCGCTCGTACTCCTCGTCGCGGACGGACCGATCGGCCTGCGGCACCCACTGCGCCGCCACCCGCCAATTGCGCCGCAGCCCTTGCAGATCCGGCCAGTACCCCACGGCCAGCCCGGCCGCGTAGGCCGCGCCGAGCGAGACCGTCTCGGTCACCAGCGGGCGCATCACCGGAACGCCGAGCACATCGGCGATGATCTGCATGAGCAGATTGTTCGCGGCCATCCCGCCCGCGACGCGCAACGACTGTGCCCGCAAACCGGCATCGGCGTTCATCGCCTCGACGACATCGCGGGTCTGCCAGGCGGTGGCCTCCAGTACCGCGCGGGCCAGGTGGCCCTTGGTGACGTACGAGGTCAGCCCGATCAGCAGCCCGCGCGCGTCGCTGCGCCAATGCGGTGCGTAGAGCCCGGAGAACGCCGGGACCAGGTAGCAGCCACCGTTGTCGTCGACCGTGCTGGCGAGGGTTTCGATCTCGGGTGCGGTGGCGATCAGTCCGACGATGTCGCGCACCCACTGCACCAGCGAACCGGTGACCGCGATCGGGCCTTCCAGCGCGTACACCGGGTCGGGTCCGACCTGGTAGCCGATGGTGGTGAGCAGCCCGTGTTCGGATCGGATCAGATCGGTGCCGGTGTTCATCATCAGGAATCCACCGGTGCCGTAGGTGCATTCGGTCTCGCCGGGCGCGAAACAGGTCTGGCCGAACAGCGCCGCGTGCTGGTCGCCGAGGGCAGCGCCGATCCGGACGCCGGGCGCGACCGTGCGCGCGGTCCCGAAGTCACCGGTCGACGGTTCGATGCGGGGCAGCATCGCGCGCGGAATATCGAAGAACCGCAACAGTTCCTCGTCCCACTGCCGGGTGGCCAGATTCATCAGCAGGGTGCGGCCCGCATTGGTGACATCGGTGACATGGATGCCGGTGAGATTCCAGATCAGCCAGGACTCCATGGTCCCGAACAGCACCTCGCCGCGTTCGGCGCGCGCCCGCAACCCGTCGACATGGTCGAGCAGCCAGCGCATCCGCGGTGCGGCGAAGTAGGTGGCCAGCGGCAGCCCACTCAGCTCCGTGATCCGATGCGCGCCGGGCGCTTTCCGCAATCGCTCGACGAGCTCCTCGGTACGGATGTCCTGCCAGACGATGGCGGGCCGTACCGGCAACCCGGTCTCACGATCCCACACCACGGTGGTCTCACGCTGGTTGGCGATCCCGATCGCCGCCACCTGCGCGACCGTGATTCCGGCATCGCGTAGCGCGGCGGGCACGATCCGCTCGACGGTCCGCCAGATCTCGAGCGCGTCCTGCTCGACCCACCCCGACCTCGGATACCGCTGGCGGTGCGCGCGCTGAGCCAGCCCCACCAGCCGCGCGTGCCGGTCGAACACGATGCAGCGGGTGGAGGTGGTGCCCTGATCCAGGGCGAGCACATACCGTTGCGTCACCGGAGTCTCCCGTTGGTCGCGCCGCGCCGAGATCCCGATGGATCGCCAGCTGGCACTTGCCTGTCCGCGGCAGCACTGACCGGCAAGGCCCGGTTCGGCACGGTGGCGCGGATCATCGTGCCGCGCCGAGATCGCGGTGCACGGCCGCAGCGGCGGCGCGCACCTGATCGACGGCGGCGGGCCGGATCTGTAGCCGGTTGTCGCACAGTCGATCGGTCGGTCCCGAGATGCCGATGGCAGCCACCACCAGTCCTCCTCTGGCCCGGATCGGCGCGGCGACACCCGCCTCGCCGGTCCGATACTCCTCGACCTCGCTCGCCCAGCCGGTCCGCCTGACCTCGGCGATCGCGCGGTCCAGCGCTGTCGGGTCGACGATAGTGCGACGCGTGAAGGATTGCAGCGCACCGGGTTCCGTCGCCGCGTCGTAGGCGAGCAACACCTTGCCCAGCGCGGTCGCGTGCGCGGGCAGCACCTCACCGACGGCGAGCACCTGCTCGGTGTTGTCGGGCCGGAAGACGTGATGCACCACCGTCACGCCGGAAGGCCGCGACACCGCCATCCGTACCGATTCCCCGGTCCGTGACGCCAGCGCATCAGCCCGGTGAATCGCCCGCGAACGCAGCTCGTTGACATCGAGATGGTCGCTGCCGAGCTCGCCCAGCGCGGGCCCGAGCAGATACCGGCCCGTCGCCGGATCCTGGTCGACGAAGCCCACCCCGAGCAAGGTCCGCAGGATGCCGTGCGCGGTGGGTTTGGCCAGGTCGAGCGCGGCCGCGACCTCGCCGACAGCCATCGGCCCCGACCCGCGCGCGAGCAGCCGCAGCACGGCCGCGGCTCGCTCGATCGACTGGATCGGACCCGGCACCGCCCGAACCTATCAGCCAACCGTTCAGCATTGTCGAACGGCAGCCGTGGCGGCCGGGTCACGCCGTTCCTAGCGTGGGTTCCGGACTCGATGGTGAGTTCTCGAAAGGACCACGATGAATCGGTATGTGGGCGCGATCGACCAGGGCACGACCTCGACGCGTTTCATGGTTTTCGACCGGAACGGCGCCGTCGTCGCCCGGCATCAGCTCGAACACGAGCAGATCATGCCGCGCGCGGGCTGGGTCGAACACAATCCGGACGAGATCTGGGAACGCACGCGCACCGTCGTCAAGACCGCGCTCGCGACGGCCGATCTGACCGCCGCCGACCTGGCCGCGATCGGCGTCACCAATCAGCGCGAGACCACCATCGTGTGGAACCGCCGCACCGGCCGCCCGTACTACAACGCGATCGTCTGGCAGGACACCCGCACCGATCGCATCATCGCCGCACTCGAGGCGGCCGGGCACAGCGAGCGCATCCGCGACAAGACCGGACTCCCGCCCGCGCCCTACTTCTCGGGCGGCAAGCTGCGCTGGATCCTCGACAATGTCGAGGGCGTGCGCGCCGACGCCGAACGCGGTGACGCCCTGTTCGGCACCCTCGACACCTGGCTGATCTGGAATCTCACCGGCGGCATCCGGGGCGGCGTGCACGTCACCGACCCCACCAACGCCTCGCGCACCATGCTGATGGACCTGGAGACCCTGCGCTGGGACGACGAACTCCTGCGTATCTTCGACATCCCGCGCGCCATGCTGCCCGCCATCGCGCCGTCGTCGAACCCGGCCGGTTTCGGCACCACCAATCCCGACGGCCCGTTCAAGGGCGCGGTGCCGATCGCGGGCGTCCTCGGTGACCAGCAGGCCGCCGGCGTCGGGCAGGTCTGCTTCCAGCCGGGCGAGGCCAAGAACACCTACGGCACCGGCAATTTCCTGATGCTCAACACCGGCGCCGACATCGTGCGCTCCACGCACGGCCTGATCACCACCGTCGCTTACCAGTTCGGCGACGACAAGCCCGTCTACGCGCTGGAGGGCTCGATCGCGGTCACCGGCTCGGCCGTGCAGTGGCTGCGCGACCAGCTCGGCATCATCGCCGGCGCCGCGCAGATCGAGGACCTGGCCGAACAGGTCGACGACTCCGGCGGCGTGTACTTCGTGCCCGCCTTCTCCGGGCTGTTCGCGCCGTACTGGCGACCCGACGCGCGCGGCGCGGTCGTCGGCCTCTCGCGCTACAGCAACAATGCCCACTTGGCCAGGGCGACACTGGAATCCATCGCCTATCAGACCCGCGATGTGGTCGAAGCCATGCAGCGCGACTCCGGCGTGCAGCTGGCGACCCTGCGCGTCGACGGCGGCGTGACCATGAACAAACTGGCCATGCAGATCCAGGCCGACCTGCTCGGCGTCCCGGTCTCGCGGCCGGTCGTCGCCGAGACCACCGCGCTCGGCGCCGCCTACGCGGCAGGCCTGGCGGTCGGGGTCTGGAACTCCACCGACGAACTGCTCGCGAACTGGCACGAAGACGTCCGCTGGTTCCCCACCTGGTCCGACGAGCAGCGCGAACGCGGCTACCGCCGCTGGCTCAAGGCCGTCGAACGCACCCTCGACTGGGCCGAAATCGACTGATGAACCACAACAAGGAGCAAGTCGTGTCCGTTTCCCTGGACCCCACCTACCGCGCCAAGGCGATCGCGGCGCTCGGCGACAGCGAGATCGACGTGCTGGTGATCGGCGGCGGTGTCACCGGCGCCGGTGCCGCGCTCGATGCCGCCTCGCGCGGCCTGTCGGTGACCCTCGTCGAGGCCCGTGACTTCGCCGCCGGTACCTCGAGCCGCTCGTCCAAGCTCATCCACGGCGGCCTGCGTTACCTGGAGCAGATGGACTTCGCGCTGGTTCGGGAAGCGCTGAAAGAGCGTGGGCTGCTGCTGAATACGCTCGCCCCGCACCTGGTGCATCCGGTGCCGTTCCTGTTCCCGTTGCAGCACCGCGTGTGGGAGCGCGCCTACATCGGCGCGGGCATCGCCCTCTACGACACCCTCGGCGGCGCGCGCACCGTGCCCATGCACAAGCACTTGACCCGCACCGGCGCACTGGAACTCGCGCCCGCACTGCGCTCCGACGCGATGACCGGTGCCATCCGCTACTACGACGCCCAGGTCGACGACGCCCGCCACACCATGATGATCGCCAGGACCGCCGCCGACCACGGCGCGACCGTGCTGACCCGCACCAAGGTCACCGGGCTCGTTCGTGACGGTGAGCAGGTCGTCGGCGCACACGTGCTCGACCTGGAAACCGGTGCCGCCCACACGATCCGGGCCCGCAGCGTGATCAGCGCGACCGGTGTGTGGACCGACGACATGATCAAGATGACCGGCGTCGACTTCCCGTTCCACGTCCAGATGTCGAAGGGCGTGCACATCCTGGTGCCCCGCGACCGGCTCGACCTGCACACCGGCCTGATCATGCGCACGGAGAAGTCGGTGCTGTTCGTGATCCCGTGGGCCGAGCACTGGATCATCGGCACCACCGACACCGCGTGGTCGCTGGACAAGAACCACCCCACGGCCACCGCCGCCGACGTGCAGTACATCCTCGACCACGTCAACGCGGTGCTGCGGGAGCCGCTGACCAGGGCCGACATCGTCGGCACCTACGCCGGACTGCGCCCGCTGATGACGGGTGCGACCAAGGAGACCGCCAAGCTCTCGCGCGAGCACGCCGTCGCCGAGCCCGCGCCCGGCCTGTACGTCATCGCGGGCGGCAAGTACACCACCTACCGGGTGATGGCCGCCGACGTGGTCGACGCCGTCACCGCCCGCCTCGGCGGCGACATCCCCGCCTCGGCCACCGCGCAGCTGCCGATCGTCGGCGCGGAGGGCTACCGCGAAATGCTGGCCGAGGCCGCCGAACTGGCCGCCACGGTGGGTCTGCCCGTCGATGTCGTCGAGCACCTGCTCGGCCGCTACGGCGCGCTGGCCACCGACATCTTCGCCCTCGTCGGCGCCGATCCCGCACTGCGCCAGCCGATTCCGGGTGCGCCGGACTACCTCGCCGCCGAGGCCGTCTACGCGGTCACCCACGAGGGCGCGCTGCACCTCGACGACCTGCTCACCCGCCGCACCCGCATCTCCATCGAGGTTCCCGATCGCGGCCTCGCCGCGGCGCCGGAGATCGCCCGCCTGATCGCGCCGCTGCTCGGCTGGGACGACGACACCACCAACGCCGAGATCAACCGCTACTACGACCGGGTGCACGCCGAGCTCGCCGCCAACGAGGCGAGCGACGACATCTCCGCGAACACCGCGCGCTTGGTCGCCGTTCGGTGACGGGCTGACCCGGTCTCGGGCGCGGAAGCCACGGTTTCCGGCGGGCGCGGCCACGACCTACCGCTTACCTTCAGGTCTGTATGTAAGAGGTAGGATCGGCCGATGACCAGCACCGCAGCCGACAAACCGCCGCGGCGGACGCAGGAGCAGCGCAGCAGCGAGATGCGCACGCGCCTGCTCGACGCGACCATCGACTGCCTGGTCGAATACGGATACGCGGGCACGACGACGCCGCGGGTCGCCGAACTCGCCGGCGTCACCCGCGGCGCGCAGGTGCACCATTTCGGCTCCAAACACGATCTGGTTGTCGCCGCGATCAAGCATCTGGCCGAGCGGCGGGTGGCGGCCGCCATGAGCGAGATGACGCAGGTCAGGGTCGGTGACGATCCGGTCGGCGCCGCGCTCGAGTTCCTGTGGGACCTGCATCAGGGGCCGCTGTTCATCGCCACGGTGGAGCTGTGGGTGGCGGGCCGGACCGATCCGGTGCTGGCCGCCGCCATGGAGGAGGTCGAACCGCTGGTCAACACCGCGGTGCTGCAAGCGGTCGCCGAGCTGATCCCGGACGATCTGCGCCGCAAGGGCGCCCGCGACTTCGCCTACACCGCGATGGACGCGCTGCGCGGCATCCTCGTCGCCAATTTCGTCGTCCCCGACCCCGAACGGGCGCACCGCCGTTGGCGTCGCGCCATGGTGGACCTGCGTGCCGCGGCGGCTGCCGTGATCGCCGCAGGTTCTCGCTGATCGCGAGCGCCGCGGGTCGATAGCGGCGGCAGATCCGGGGCACACGATGGGTGGTGTCGGCTCCGGGTTGGGCCGGTGGGCGCCCCAAGCGCCGCGGTCCGCTGCGCGTCGGCAGCGATCGGTTCCGCCGACGGGCGCCGGATGACTAGCGTGAGCCCATGGAATCGCACATCGAGCCCTCGCAGGCACCAGCGCCGGCGGTGGTGTCATGAGCCGGGGCACCATCGTGATCACAGGCGCCAGCTCCGGCCTCGGCGCGGAGATGGCCCGCCAGTTCGCCGCCATCGGCTATGACCTCGGATTGTGTGCCCGCCGCACCGAACGGCTCGAGGAACTGCGCGCGGAGATCCTCACCGAGCATCCCGATCGTGTCGTCTCGGTGCGACAGCTCGACGTCACCGACGACGCTGCCGTGTTCACCGTCTTCGACGAGTTCGCGGCCGAATTCGGCGTCATCGACCGCGTGGTGGTGAACGCGGGCCTGGGAAAGGGCGCGCCACTCGGCACCGGCAAGCACGCCGCCAACCGGGAGACCGCGGTCGTGAACTTCCTCGCCGCACTGGCCCAGACCGAGGCCGCGATGAAGATCTTCCGCGCCCAGGGCACAGGCCATCTGGTGATGATCTCCTCGATCTCCGGCCTGCGCGGCATGCCCAAAACGCTGACCACCTACGCCGCCACCAAGGCCGGAGTCGCCGCACTGGCCGAGGGCCTGCGCGCGGAAGCTGTTCCCGGCGTCGACGTCTCGGTGATCTACCCCGGCTACATCCGCTCGGAGATGAACGACCGGATCGAACACGCGCCGAAGCTCATGGTCGATACCGAAACCGGCGTCCGGTCCATGGTCGCCGCCATCGAGAAGCGCCGCGCCAAGGCCTACGTCCCGGACTGGCCCTGGATCCCGATCGGCTTCGCCTTGCGCACCCTCCCGCTGCCGCTGGTCCGCAAGCTTCTCTGACGGCAAACCCGGCGCCGCCACGACTGTCGCGCGGCTCGACGGTGACCTGAGTCACGAAATCCCATTGTGAAGATACATGCAGGGCTGTATGTTTATGGCCAAGCGTGAGGATGGGAGTTCAATGGCGAACAAGGTCTACGTGGTCGGCGTCGGGATGACGAAGTTCGAGAAGCCGGGCCGCAAGCAGGTCGAGGAGGCCGACGGGACCACCCGGGCCTGGGATTATCCGGACATGGCCCGCGAGGCGGGGACCAAGGCGCTGGCCGACGCGGGCATCGACTACCGCGAGGTGGAACAGGCCTACGTCGGCTACGTCTACGGCGAGTCGACCTCGGGACAGCGCGCGGTCTACGAGCTGGGTATGACCGGGATCCCGGTGGTCAATGTCAACAACAACTGCTCCACGGGTTCCACCGCGCTCTACCTCGCGGCACAGGCGATCCGGGGCGGGCTGGCCGAGTGCACGCTGGCGCTGGGCTTCGAGAAGATGCAGCCGGGCTCGCTCGGTTCCACCTGGGACGACCGTGAGCAGCCCATGGGCAAGCACGTGATGGCGCTCGCGGAGATCTCCGAGGTGCTGTTCCCGGTGGCGCCGTGGATGTTCGGCGCGGCAGGGCGCGAGCACATGAAGCGCTACGGCACCACCGCCGAGCACTTCGCCAAAATCGGCTACAAGAACCACAAGCACTCGGTGAACAACCCGTATTCGCAGTTCCAGGACGAGTATTCGCTCGACGACATCCTCGGCTCGCGGATGATCTACGACCCGCTCACCAAACTGCAGTGCTCGCCGACCTCCGACGGCTCGGGCGCGGCGATCCTGGCGAGCGAGGCGTTCGTCGACCGGCACGACCTGTCGGCCCAGGCGGTCGAGATCGTCGGGCAGGCGATGACCACCGACTTCGCCTCGACCTTCGACGGCACCGCCAAGAACCTCATCGGCTACGACATGAATGTCATCGCGGCGCGGAAGGTCTACGAGCAGGCCGGGCTCGGCGCCCAGGATTTCCAGGTGATCGAGCTGCACGACTGCTTCTCCGCCAACGAACTGCTGCTCTACGAGGCGCTCGGCCTCTGCGGCGAGGGCGAGGCGGGAAAGCTGATCGACGATGGCCAGACCACCTATGGCGGCAAGTGGGTGGTCAACCCGTCGGGCGGGCTGATCTCCAAGGGGCATCCGCTCGGCGCGACCGGCCTGGCCCAGTGCTCCGAGCTCACCTGGCAGCTGCGCGGCACCGCGGGCAAACGCCAGGTCGACGACGTCACCGCTGCCCTGCAGCACAACATCGGCCTCGGCGGCGCCGCCGTGGTCACCGCCTACCAGCGCGCGGTGCGCTGACCCGCACGAGGAGTACCGCAATGGGACATATCGAAGCCACCAAGACCGTCACCGCCACTCCCGAAGCGCTCTGGGCCGTCGTCTCGGACCCGCAGACCTGGGACAAGTGGTTCACCATCCACGAGAAGTTCATGGAGGAGCCGCCCGCCGTGCTGGTCGAGGGCGCCGGGCTGGTCGCCAAGATCGTCATGCTCGGCATGGCGAACAAGATGGAATGGACGGTCAAGGCCGTCGAGGTGCCGAATCGGCTGACCCTCACCGGGGCCGGAATGGCCGGTGTGCGTACCGAATTCACCTTCGACATCAAGCCGGAGGGCTCCGGCAGCGTCATCCTGGTGTCCGGCGACTTCGAGGGCGCGCTGATCAAGGGCGCGCTGGGCAAGGCCGTGGAGAAGGACGGCCGCACCCAGCTCGACAAGTCCCTCGACCAGCTCGACGCGCTGGCCTCGGCGTAGGGCGCCGGGATGACAGCGCAGGCATCGGGACGCGTCGTCGAGTTCGACGACGCCGGCCTGGAAAAATGGAGCGACACGGAGCGATTCGCGGTGACCGCGGACCGGATCGCCGAATACGCCGCGGCGACCAATGATCCGATCGAGGCGCACCGCACCGGTGAGGTCGCGCCGCCGGTATTCGCCATCGTGCCGGTGTTCGAAGCCATGATGATGCCCGTCATCGACGTGGCGCCGATGGACATCTTCGGCCGCGTCGTGCACGGCGAGCAGGACTTCCACTTCCACCGGCCGATCCGGCCCGGCGAGGAACTGGTCTCGCGGGCCAAGGCGGTCGGCTACACCAGCAAGTCCACCGGAACGACCATCACCATCCTGGTCGAATGCCGCGACGCCGCGGGCGAACTGGTGAACGAGCAGTACCTCACCGCCTTCTTCCGCAACATCGACGCTGCCAAGTCGGTGGGGGAGCAGGCGCCGTCGCACCGGTTCGACGACAGTCTGCGGGCGAGTGCGCCCTCGGCCGTCGTCGACCACCACGTCGACGACGACCAGACCTTCCGGTACTCGCCCGCCTCGGGCGATCCGGTGCCGCTGCACCTCGACGAGCAGGTCGCCAAGGACGCCGGACTGCCCGGCATCATCGCGCACGGCCTGTGCACGATGGCCATGGCCTCCTGGGGCGTGCTCACCGCGACCGCCGGTTCGGATGTGCATCGGCTGCGGCGCTTCGCGGTGCGCTTCGCCAAGCTCGTGTTCCCCGGTGACGACCTGCAGACCCGGATCTGGCCCGTCACCAGCGCCGACGGCGTCACCACCTACGCGTTCGAGACGGTGCGCGGCGAGGATGTCGTGCTCAGCGACGGCCTCGCCGTGATCGCGGACTGAACCCCCTCACATACAGGAGTCACCCATGAGTTCCCTGGCAGGCAAGGTCGCCGTGATCACCGGCGCCGGCCGCGGCATCGGCCGCGAGCACGCGCTGTTGTTCGCGCGGGAAGGCGCGAAGATCGTCGTCAACGACCTCGGCGGCAGCAACGCCGGCGTCGGCACCGACGTCGGTCCGGCGCAGCAGGTCGCCGACGAGATCCGGGCCGCGGGCGGCGACGCGGTCGCCAATACCGACAACATCGCGACCTGGGACGGCGCGCGGAACCTGATCGCCCAGGCGGTGTCGGAGTTCGGCGGGCTCGACATCGTGGTCAACAACGCGGGCATCCTGCGCGATGTCTTCGTCGCCGCGATGGACGAAGCCCAATGGGACGCGGTGATCGCCGTGCACCTCAAGGGGCACGCGGCCGTGCTGCATCACGCGGCCGCCTACTGGAAGGCACAGAGCAAGGCGGGCAATCAGCCCAACGCGGCCGTCGTCAATACCGCGTCGGCCTCGGGTGTCACCCTGCCCAACGCGGGCCAGGCCAACTACGGCGCGGCCAAGGCGGGGATCGCCGCGCTGACCCAGGTAGCGGCCGAGGAACTGGGCCGCTACGGCGTGCGGGTCAACGCGATCGCGCCGATCGCCCGCACCCGGCTCACCCTGGCCACCCCCGGCATGGGCGAGATGTTCGCCGCCGAGGCCGCCGCGGCCGAGGAATCCGGCGGCTTCGACGCCTTCAGCCCGGCCAATATCTCGCCGCTGGTCGCCTACCTGGCTTCGGACAAGTGCCCCATCACCGGCAAGGTGTTCGCGGTGCAGGGCGGCGCCATCTCGGAGCTGGTCGGCTGGCACGACGTGAAGACCATCGAGACCGAAGGGCCGTGGGCGATCGACGACATCGCCGTGCGGCTGCCTTGAGCGGGAGACGACGATGATCGAATGGTCCGAAACCGATCTGATGATCCGCGACGCCGTGCGGACCTTCATCGACAAGGAGGTGCGCCCGCATCTGGACGCCCTCGACAGCGGTGAGATGCTGCCGTACCCGATCCTGCGGAAGCTGTTCAGCCAGTTCGGGATCGATGCGATGGGCGAGGACGCCGTCGCCAAGCTGCTCGCCAAGGAAGCGGCGGGACCGCGGGAGAAGTCCGGTGGCGGCGGTGGATCGCCGTTCGCCGGGCAGCAGTCGATGATGGCGGTGCTGATCAGCGAACTGTCCGGTGTCTGTATGGGATTGGTGTCCGCGCTCGGTGTCAGCATCGGGCTCGGCGCCACCACCATCATGTCGCGGGGCACCCTGGCACAGAAGCAGCGCTGGCTCGCCGACATCGTCACCCTGCGCAAGGTGGCGTCCTGGGCGATCACCGAACCCGACTCGGGCTCGGACGCGTTCGGCGGCATGAAGACGCGCGTCGAACGCGACGGCGACGACTACATCCTCAACGGGCAGAAGACCTTCATCACCAACGGCCCGTGCGCCGACGTGATGATCGTCTACGCCAAGCTCGACGAGGGCGACGGCGCCGACAAGCGCCACCGCAAGGTGCTCACCTTCGTGCTGGACAAGGGCATGGAGGGCCTCACCCAGGGCAAGCCGTTCAAGAAGATGGGCCTGCACTCCTCGCCGACCGGCGAACTGTTCTTCGACAATGTCCGGCTCGGCCGCGACCGGCTGCTCGGCGAGACCGAGGAACATCGCGGCGGCGACGGACGGGAAAGCGCCAGAGCCAGTTTCACCGCCGAGCGGGTGGGCGTGGGGTTCATGGCGCTGGGCATCATCGAGGAATGTCACCGGCTCTGCGTCGACTACGCCCGCAACCGCACGCTGTGGGGTCAGGAGATCGGGCGCTTCCAGCTGATCCAGCTCAAGCTGGCGAAGATGGAGATCGCCAGGATCAATGTGCAGAACATGGTGTTCAACGTGCTCGAGCGGGGTAAGGCGGGCAAGCCGCCGAGCCTGGCCGAAGCGTCGGCGATGAAGCTCTACTGCTCCGAGGCGGCCACCGAGGTGGCGATGGAGGCGGTGCAGCTGTTCGGCGGCAACGGCTACATGAGCGAGTACCGGGTGGAGCAGCTCGCCCGCGACGCGAAGTCGCTGATGATCTACGCGGGCAGCAACGAGATCCAGGTGACCCACATCGCCAAGGGTCTGCTCGGCAAGTAGGCGCGACAGGGCCCGGCCGCGAATGCTGTTCGCGCGGCCGGGTTCTCGCGTGTTCAGATCGCGCGCAGGTGCCCGCGGCTGGCGTAGATGTGCTCGGCGATGAGCGTCGCGATGCGGTCCGGCGCCTCCAGCATCGGCACGTGGCCCACGCCGTGCACCAGGATGCGGTCGGCGGAGTCGGGGAGTTCGCGCAGGTAGCGGGTGGCGTAGCCGCGGTTGGGGATGATCCGGTCGTACTCGGCGAGCAGCATGCGCACGGGGGTGGTGAGCTCGCCGAGGTCGTCCATCCCCGGGGCGCGGAGGCTGCCGAGGATCAGCGGGATCATCGCGTCGCAGTGCAACACCGCCGTGATGGTGGTCGCCAAGTCGCGGCGCGAGACGGCGCCGGTGTTCTTGGCCAGCAGTAACGCGGCCACGTACTGGATGAGCGGATTGTTGATCGCCACCCCGCCGAGCAGCTTGCCGATCTCGACGAACGGGATCATCGAGGCGAACTTCAAGCCGACCCTGACCTGGCTGATCGAGGGCGAGGCCCAGCCGCCCGCCGCGGCCACGGTGGTCAGGGTGCGGGCCCGGCCGCGTCGCGCCAGCTCGAGGCCCACCCAGCCGCCTAGCGAATTTCCGGCGATATGACAGGTGCGCCAGCCCAGCGCGTCGAGCTGGTCCTCCATCTGATCGGCCAGCGCGTAGACGTCCAGAAACCAGCCCTCGACTTTGGGTCCACCCCAGTGCCCGGCGAAGGCAGGGGCATAAACCTCGCAATTCGACGACATTCGCCGCGCGACCTGCTCCCAACAGTGCGGCGACAACATGAACCCGTGCAACAGCAGGACCGGATCACCGGACCCGAGGTGCAATGCCTTGACAGGCGCGGCGGGGACAGTGGACTTGGCGGTGCGTGACGTCATCGTCATTCACCCCTTCCTGGACGACAGTGTCCGGGGGGAGCATTCCTGACTAGCCATTGTACGGTCGTTCGGTGCCGATAATCCTCTCGACTGTGAACGTCAACGGCGTGCGCGCCGCCGCGACCAAGGGCATGTTGTCGTGGCTGGACGCGACCGAAGCCGACATCGTGTGCCTGCAGGAGACCAGGGCGACCGACGCGCAGGTCGCTACCGCGCTGGCGCCCGCACTCGACGCGGGGTGGGTGCTCTCGCACGCGGAACCGGAGTCCAAGGGGCGGGCCGGTGTCGGGATTCTGTCGCGGCGCGCGCCCGACGCGGTACGGATCGGGTTCGGTAGCAGCGAGTTCGCCGACTCGGGGCGGTACATCGAGGCCGACTTCGATGACGTCACCGTGGCGAGCGTGTACGTGCACTCGGGCGAGGAGAACACCCCGAAGCAGGACGAGAAGTACCGGTTCATGGCCGAGTTCGGCGCCTATCTGAAGACCCGCACCGGGGAGTTCGTGGTGAGCGGGGACTGGAATATCGCACCCGCCGAGGTCGACCTCAAGAACTGGAAGGGCAACCAGAAGTCGGCGGGCTTCCTGCCCGAGGAACGCGCCTGGATCGCCGACCTGCTGGCCGCGGGCTACGTCGACGTGGTGCGCGCCCTGCATCCCGATGTCGCGGGCCCCTACAGCTGGTGGTCCTACCGCGGCCGCGCCTTCGACAACGACTCCGGATGGCGCATCGACTACCAGCTCGCCCTCGGCGACCTGCGTTCCCGCGCCAAGCAGGCCGTCGTCGAACGCGCCGACGCCTACGACCAGCGGTGGTCCGACCACGCTCCCGTGACGGTGCAATACCGGTGAATCTCTCGCGCAAAACGCTCGGACTGCTCGGCGGACTGCTGCTCATCGTTCTCGCGGTGGGGTTCACCCTGTTCACCGGACGCGGCGGCAACGACACCGCGACGGCGACTACCACCAACGCGGTCGCCGGGATCACCACCACCAAGGCCGCGCCGAAACCGGGCCCGCCCATCGGGAATGCCAGCGCGGCGCCGGGCAACGGGGCGGCGGGCGTGCCCGATCGCGCCTACACGACCCTCCTCGAGATCGATGGGGGCCGCTGGCCGGATTCGGCGAACGCGCCGGGGACCAAGGGCGGTGAGCAGTGGATGAACCGGGGAACCAAACTGCCGCCGAAGGATTCGGCGGGCAAGCCGGTGACCTACCAGGAGTGGGACGTCAATCCCAAGCAGCGCAACCGGGGTCGCGATGCCGAACGCATCGTCACCGGCAGCGACGGTACGGCCTGGTACACCGGCGACCACTACGAGACCTTCACGAGGATGCGCTGATGCGAATGACGCTGTCGCAGTTCCTTGCTCGTCCCACGACTGAGGCTCCGGCCGCGTCACATCCCGTGCTCGGCGCGCTGGCGGTCGACGCCGCGGCGTTCAGCGGCGTCCGCTACGACTCGCCCGCCGACTATCGCGTCCGCGAACTCCGCGGCCCCAAGATGCGCACCACCGCCGCACTCTTCGACGAATTCGCCGCGGCCTTCCAGTTCCCGTACTACTTCGGCGCGAACAAGGACGCCTTCGACGAATGCCTGCGTGACCTGGACGATTTCGTCGGCGACGCGCCCGGTTACGTCGCGGTGGTGCGCAATTCGGCCGACCTGCTCGCCGAGGAGCCCGCCGAGCGCGACTGGTTCGGCAGCGCCATGCGCGACTGCGCCGCCTACTGGTCCCGCCGCGACGTCGCCTTCCGGGTCGTCCTGCAGGGCGACCCGGAAACCTTCGGCGCCGTCGCTCTCACGGAGTGATCCAGAGCTTCCGCTGCCACCTGAATTGGTGGCTGCCGGTGACCGATCGGTCTGGTTACCGTCGTCGCGGGAGCAGTCGCCCCGAGGCTGCCCGTGAGGAGAGACATCGATGAAGCGAGTACTGGTGAGCGCGAGCATCTTGACCGCGATCATGGCGGCGAGCACCGGAATGGCGACGGCCGAAGCCGATTCGGCGCCGGAAAGCTTCGGCCAGGCCGGCGTTGCGCGGATCGCCGATCCGTCGTCGGGCTCCAGCGATGTGCTCGGCAACCTACTGCACGCGCTGTCGACCGGTTCCGCCGCAGACTGCGTTGTCATTCTCGACGGGTGCGTGCCGGTCTAGGTCACGCGGGTCGGCTGTCCGTCAGCGGTAGCGGCCTGCCAGATCGTCACCGAGGAGCACGAATACCTCGGTGACCTGGTCGATCAGTTCCGCGCGGGTGAGGTCGAGGTCGCCGGCCAGCCAGGTGGTCAGGGTCTGGGTCAAGCCGCCGATGAGGTAGATCGCGCGGAAGTCGACCAGGTTCTGCGGGACCTCGACCCCGTAGAAACCGGTGCCTTCCGCGGCGACGAGCCGGGCGAATGCCCGCACCGTGCGGGCGGTGCGCGCCCGCAACTCTGGGGTCGCCATGCCCGCGATCAGCGCGGCCTGTGCCTTGCGCGGATCGTCGGTGAGCACCGAGATGCCCGCGTCGATCGCGGCGTGCGACTGCGACCGGCTGTCGGGGGGCGCGGTGGTCAACGCCGCCACGATCGCACCGGTCAGTTCCTCGGCGATGCGGTCGAGCAGGGCCTCCAGCACGCTTTCGCGATGCTCGAAATTCTCGTAGTAGTAGCGCTCGTTGAGACCGGCGCGGGCGCATAGCCCGGCGACGGTGAGCTTGGCCTGCCCCTCTTCGGCGACGATGTCGAGCGCCGCGTCCAGCAGGGCGGTACGGCGCTGGGCCTGTCGCTGTTGCGCCGAGACGCCGCCGTATGTCCGTTGTGCTGTCACAGCATCCATTCTGCGTGCTGCCCTCCGGCGCCGGTTTTCTGGTAGAGACTCTTGCCAGATTACCAAATCTGGTGGATTCTATTGCCAGATGCACTCGACGAGGAGGCGCAGCATGGCCGCACGGCAGGGCGAACCCGGATATTTCGCCGACGATTCGATGATCCGACGGGTGATGAGCAAGCGGGCGGTGGGTCTGACCTACGGCGTGCGGGCCCTGGTGATCGGCGCGGTCCATCCGCTGCTGTTCGTCGGCACCAGCGAGCACACCGCGCATCGCGCGACGCCCTACACCCGGCTGGCCGTTACCGGCGCCCTGTTCGAGGCGGTCTTCCTCGGCAGCAAGGCCGAAGCCGATCGCGCGCTGGCCTTCACCCGGCGCAAGCACGACAAGGTCGTCGGCGCCCTGCCCGAGGACGCGGGCGAACACCATCCCGCCGGCACCGCCTACGCGGCCCACGATCCGCACCTGATGTTCATGACCATGGCCTTCACCTTCGACTCGGCCGAGGCGATGTACGACCGGCTGGTGCGCGAACTCACCGCCACCGAACGCGAGGACCTCTACCAGGACTACGTCCGCTGGGGCGAGCTGTTCGGCATGCCACGCGACGCGGCACCCGCCGACTACCCGGCCTTCCGCCGGTACTTCGACGGCTACCTGAACTCCTCGGAGCTGTTCCTCACCGACGAGGCCCGCCTGGTCGGTTCCTACCTGGCAGGTCACCGCAAGGCCTACCGGCTGCGCCCGCCGGCCGAGCAGGTCGGTTCGGCGCTGTATCTGCTGGTCCAGGGCAGTCTCCCGGACCGGATCCGGCGGATGTACGGCATCGAGTGGGGGATCGCCGATCAGCTCGCCTACAGCACGCTGTGCCGGAGCCTGCGCACCGCGCACGTCGCCCCACCGCTGGCGCCCCGGGTCCTGGCCGGTGCGCTCGCCGGGCCGAGCACGCCCTCGTACCAGCTGCTCGCCCGTCGCGAACAGCGAATGGTCAAGGCGGGCAAGCCGAGCATGCCCGGCGTCGATCCGCGCAACTGGGTGCAGCGCAATTCCGCTTGAGGGCCATGGAAAGATCAGGGGCATGTCCAGTCCTGCCCCGGCCGCGACGGCCGAACGCAAGCAGCGGGTGCTGTCGGGCATCCAGCCCACCAGCGACTCCTTCCACCTCGGCAACTACCTGGGTGCGCTGCAGTACTGGGTGACCATGCAGGACGACTACGACGCGCTGTACTTCATCCCGGATATGCACGCGATCACCGTCAGTCAGGACCCCAAGGCGCTGCGGGCCCGCACCAAGGGCGCCGTCGCGCAGCTGCTCGCGCTCGGCGTCGACCCGGCCAAGTCCACCCTGTTCGTGCAGAGCCAGGTGCCCGAGCACGCCGAGCTGACCTGGGTCCTCAGCTGCATCACCGGTTTCGGTGAGGCGAGCCGGATGACCCAGTTCAAGGACAAGTCGGTCAAGCAGGGTGCGGAGAACGCGACCGTCGGCCTGTTCACCTACCCGGTACTGATGGCCGCCGACATCCTGCTCTACCGCCCGCACCAGGTGCCGGTCGGCGAGGATCAGCGCCAGCACCTCGAGCTGACCCGAAACCTGGCCCAGCGCTTCAACACCCGCTTCAAGAAGACCTTCGTCGTGCCGGAGCCGCACATCGTCAAGGGCACCGCCAAGATCTTCGACCTGCAGGATCCGACCGCGAAGATGAGCAAGTCGGCCTCCACCGACGCAGGCCTCATCAACCTGCTCGACGATCCGAAGGTCACCGCGAAGAAGGTCAAGTCGGCGGTCACCGACACCGAGCGCGAGATCCGCTACGACCCCGAGCACAAGGCGGGCGTGAGCAACCTGCTCGTCATCCTGAGCTCGCTCACCGAAACTCCGATCGTCACGCTGGAGGAGAATTTCGCGGGCAAGGGTTACGGTGATCTCAAGGCCGACGTGGCCGACGCGCTGGTCGAATTCGTCACCCCCGTCCAGAAGAAGGTGCAGGAGTACCTGTCCGATCAGGCCGAACTGGATCGGATCCTCGCCGCGGGGGCCGAGCGGGCGCGTGAGATCGCAGGCAACACACTGGCTCAGGTGTACGACCGGGTGGGCTTCCTGGCTCGCTGACCCGGTGCGCGCCTGAGGTTTTCGGCTGAAGGGGCGCGTGCCATGCAGGTCGTCGACAAGATCTCGGCCGCGGTCGAGAAGCAGATCGGGCGCAGGCCCTGGCTGGATCATCTGGTCAGGGCAGGCGGGCGATTTCAGCGTCAACGCGGTGACTACTACGCCGCGGGCATCACCTATTTCACTGTGCTGTCACTGTTTCCGCTGCTGATGGTGGCCTTCTCGGTGGCGGGGTTCATCCTGGCCGGTCAGCCAGACCTGCTGACCGAGCTCCAGGACAGTGTCAAGGAGAAGATCCCCGGGGCCTTCGGCACCCAGATCAACGACTTGATCGATCAGGCGATCCAATCGCGCGGCACCGTCGGTCTGCTCGGTCTGGTCGTCGGTCTCTACACCGGGCTCGGCTGGATGGCGAACCTGCGGGCGGCGCTCACCGAGCAGTGGGAGGTGCAGCACCCCGAAAGTCCTTGGTGGCGAAGCAAACTGTCCGACCTGGGCGCGCTCGTCGGCCTCGGTCTGGCGTTCATCGTCTCGCTCGGGCTGTCCGCGCTCGCGCAGAGTGATCTCGGCGCGCAACTGCTCGCGGCGATCGGGGCGGATCATCTGCCGGGGGCGACGCTGGTGCTGTCGGTGGTGTCGATCGCGCTCGGCCTGCTCGCCTCGTGGGCGGTGTTCGCCTGGATGATCGCGCGATTGCCGCGCGAGCCGGTCTCGCTGCGCAGTGCAGCGCGGGCGGCGGCGCTGGCGGCGATCGCGTTCGAGGTGTTCAAGGTCATCGCCGCGTTCTACCTGCAGATAGTGTTGCGCAGCCCGGCGGGCGCGACGTTCGGCTCGATCATCGGCCTGATGGTGTTCAGCTACATCACCTACCGGATCCTGCTGTTCGCCACCGCATGGGCGGCGACCTCGCGTGACAACGAGCGCAGCGCCGACATCGCGCCGCCGAACGCGGTGGTCATCCGGCCGCGCGTGGTGGAACAGGGCATGTCGACCGGGGCGGGCGCTGCCTACTTCGGTGCGGGCGCGATCGCGGCGCTGGCGCTGGTGCTGTTCGGCAGGCGCCGCTGACTCAGCGCCTGCGCCGGGAGGCCCGCCGGATCCAGAGCAGCACCACCATGACGAACAGCGGCGCGCCGATCAGGGTGACCACGCGGGCGGCCTGGTGCGGCTGCCGGTCGGGCTCGGCCTGTGAGCCGTCGGCCCGCGGTGGGGGTGAGGCCAGTGGCACGCTGGGTTGCACTGCCTCGCTGCCCGCTTCGGGCAGCTTGCCGATGCGGTCGTCGGCGTCGAGCGCGAAGCCGTAGTCGAGCAGGCGGGCGGCCTGCTCCCACGGCCGGATCGGGCGCACGTCGGCCTTGAGCAGGGTGACGACCAGCCGGTGCCCGTCGCGTTCGGCGGCGGCGACGAAGGTCTGGCGGGCGTCGTCGGTGAAACCGGTCTTGCCGCCGATCGCGCCCTCGTAGTTGTAGAGCAGCTGGTTGTCGTTGGCGATCGGGAAGCCGGGGTGGTCGGAGTCGTCGGGGATCGCCGGGTTGGCCGGGTAGCCGGGGAAGTCGACCTGCTCGGTGTGGATGAGCTCGGCGAACAGTGGGATGTTCATCGCCTCGCGGAACAGCACCGACAGGTCGTAGGCCGAGGTGCTCATACCGGGGCCGTCAAGCCCGGACGGGGTCGCCGCGCGAGTGTCCAACGCGCGCAACGACTTCGCCACGTCGTTCATCTTCGCCACAGCGGCCTTGTCGCCGCCGAGCTGGGTGGCGATGGCATGGGCGGCGTCGTTGCCCGAGCACATGATCAGCGCCTGCATGAGCTGGCGGTTGGTGTAGCGGCCGCCGGGCCCGATGCCGACCCTGGTGCCGTCGACGTCGGCGTCGGCCTGCGTGCCGATGACGACCGTGTTCAGGTCGAGGGTGCGCAGCGCGACGATGGCGAGCGCGACCTTGATGGTGCTGGCGGGCCGGTAGCGGCCGTGCGGGTCCTTGGCGGCGAGTACCCGGCCGGTGTCGAGGTCCGACACCATCCATGAGGTGGCCGAGATGTCGGCGGGCAGCGGGGGCGCCCCCTTGGGCAGGACGACACCGCACTCGCTCATCCGGTCACCGCCGACGGCGGGCGATGGCACCGGCAGCGCGCTCGGCGTCGGCTCGCCCGGCGCCGGTACCTCGGAGGTGTCGACCGGGGGCGGCGGCTGGGTCTTCTGCGGGCAGCCGTCGGTGTTCGGGGTGGTGAACGGGGGTGTGGTCGTCGTGCTCGAGCCGCTGCTCGGCGGTGCGTCGGTCGTCGGTACGGCGGTGGCAGTGGGAGCGCCTGCCATGACCGCGGCGATCGCGGCGGCGCCGAGGGTACAGGCGGCGCGCACGCCGAGTTCGCGGATCTTCATCGCATCAGAGCGTAGCGAGCCCTCGCGGCGACGGCGCGGCGACGGGCGACGGCTCTTGACATGGGCAATCAAATGATGGTTACTAGCAAAAGAAAGTAACTCTCATTTTGGAGGAGATATGCGGACGGAATCCACCCGCCGCTGGCTCGCCCTCGGCGCACTCGCCATGGCGATGCTCACGATCGGGCTCGACGTCACGGTGCTCACTGTCGCGCTGCCGACCCTGGCGGTCGACCTGCACGCGAATACCGCTGCGCTGCAATGGTTCAGCAGCGCCTACACGCTCGCGCTCGCCGCGCTGATGCTGCCCGCGGGCGCGCTCGGCGACCGGTACGGGCGTAAGAAAGTCCTGCTCGCGGCGCTCGTGTTGTTCGGTGCGGCCTCGGTGGCCTGCGCGGTCGCCGCATCGGCCGGCCAGCTGATCGTGGCGCGGGTGGTGCTCGGCATCGCCGCCGCCGCGCTGATACCGCTGTCGATGTCGGTGCTGCCGGTGCTGTTCACCGACCCCGTCGAGCGGCAACGCGCGCTGACCATCTGGGTCACGTCGACCGCCATCGGCCTGCCGCTCGGCCCGATCCTCGGCGGCTGGCTGCTGCAGCACTTCTGGTGGGGATCGGTGTTCCTGATCAATGTGCCGCTGGTCGTCATCGGCGCGCTGGCCGTCGCCACCCTGGTGCCGGAATCGCGGAGCGACACCATTTTTCGCATCGATCTCCTCGGCGCACTGCTCTCGGCCGCAGGCATGCTCGGGCTGACCTACGGCTTCATCCGGATCGGTGAACGCGGCTGGGACGACCTGGCCGGCTGGCTCGTCGTCGCGGCAGGGGCGGCGACGCTCGCGGTGTTCCTGTGGTGGCAGCGCCGCACCGAGTATCCGCTGATCGACCTCGCGCTGTTCGCCGCGCCCGGCTTCCGGTGGGGCACCGCGATCTCGATCCTGGTCAGCTTCGCGATGTTCGGCATGTTCTTCACCGTCCCGCAGTACTTCCAGGCCGTGCTCGGTGTCGACGCGCTCGGCAGCGGGCTACGACTGCTGCCGTTGATCGGTGGACTCGTCATCGGCAGCAGACTGGTCGACCTGCTGCTGCCCCGGCTCGGCGTGCGGGTGGTGATCACCGCCGGACTGCTCGTGCTCGCCGGTGGCCTCGGCCTCGGCGCGTTCACCACGGTCGAGAGCGGTTACGGGCTGACAGCGCTGTGGACGACGGTGCTCGGCGCAGGGTTGGGCCTGGTCATGCCCGCCGCGGTCGGCCTGGCGATGGGCGAGCTGACCGCCGAACGTTCGGGCTCGGGTTCGGCACTGCTGCAAGCGCTTCGGCAGGCGGGCGGCACCATCGGCGTGGCTGTACTCGGCACCGTGCTGTCCACCCGGTACCGGGCCGACCTCGGCGCGCTCGACCGTGCGCCGATCTCCGACGGTGTCAACGCGGGCGTCGCGGTCGCGCGCGAGACCGGTGATCCGGCGATGCTGGGGCAGGTGCAGCAGGCCTTCGTCGCCGGCATGGACACGATGCTCGGGCTGTGCGCGGCGCTGTGTCTGGTCGCCGGACTCGTGACCGCGCTGGGGCTGCGGCGACCGACGGCACCGGTGACCGACTCGGATGCGGCAGAATCGATACATGTCGGTTGAGATGTCGCTACGCGAGCGGAAGAAGGAGCGGACCCGCCGAACCATCAGGGTCGAGGCGTTCCGGCTGTTCCGGGAACAGGGCTACACCGAGACGACGGTGGAACAGATCGCGGCGGCCGCCGAGATCTCGCCCAGCACCTTCTTCCGCTACTTCCCGACCAAGGAACAGCTGGTCATCGCCGATGATCAGGATGCGCTGATGATCGAGGCGCTGGCGGCGCAACCGCGCGGCCAGCACCCGCTGACCGCCTTCCGCAATGCCACCGAGGCGGTGTTCTCGGGCATGTCCGCCGCCGATATGGCCTTCGAGCAGGAACGCCACGCCCTGCTGTACCACGTCCCGGAGCTGCGTCCGGCGATCGGTTGGGAATTCCAGCGCAGCATCGAATTGGCGGCGCAACTGATGGCCGACTACACCGGCAGGCCCGCCGACGATTTCGAGGTGCGGGTGGCCGCGGGCGCGATGATCGGCACCATGCTGGCCATCGTGACCACCACTCCGGTCAATGCCGAGAATGTCGGTCACGCCCTGCGATTCCTGCAGGCCGGGCTGCCGTTCGGTACGGGCGACGCACCGAACGGCAGCGATCAGGTCTGACTATTCGGCCTTGCCGTGCTGCACAGGGCAGCCGTGGGCCAGCGGGCCGAGCAGCTTGTTGTTGTCGTAGAAGTGCTCCAGCTCGAGGATGCGCAGATCCTCGCTGACGCGGGCGATGGTCACGCCGAACATCTCGATCTGCTCGCCGGTGGGCTGGTGGCCCTTGTACTCGCCCTCGTACCTGCCCCAGTGCCGCCAGCGGAAGCTCACGGTCGGCGGGCCGGACAGCACCTCGATGACCTCCCAGAAGAAGCCACCGGGGAACGCGGTGTGGAAGACCTTGTGCGAGGACTCGAAGGTCTCGTTCGCCGCCTCGTAGAACGGGTTGTCGCCGATCAGGATGTTGTAGCTACCGATCCGCGCGAACTCCTCGGCGTCCTGCCACTCGCCGCCGTTGACCCGGCCGCGGTACTGCTCGGCGACCACCGACAGCCAGGTGGCCGGATCGCCCTTGTGCGAGACCTCCATCTCGAAGACCTTCACCAGGTCCTCGACGATCGCCTCGAGCGAGCCGGGCGCGTGGGAGGTGCTGCGCTCGCGGGGGATCACCTCGTGGCTCAGCTCGTAGTCGGGGACGTTGCCGCGCCATTCCTCCGGCGCCGCGGCGGCGATCACCGCTTCGCGGCCCTGCAGCCACAGCGGCGCTTCCGGCTCGGGGTTCTGATCGGCTTGCGTATCTGTCACATCCACAGTCATTTTCGGTCTACCCGACCCTTTCAAAAAGCTCGAAGAACCGGTCGAAAATAACAGCCGATCAGTCCGTCGCGCCTGTCAGATCTCAGTAGATGAGAATCGAAGAATGTCGAACTGTGTTCTGTAACAACGTTTTCGAATGGATCTATGCCACCGGGTGCGGGCGGTGCCCGAGTCTGGCCGGCGTCTCGTCGTCCATGGTCGCGAAGAATTCGCCGAGCACATCGACGATCTGATCCACCGACTCCGCGCAGAACAACACCGGCTGGTAGTGGGTGATGTCGTAGTCGATGGTGCCCATTTCGGCGACGTCGAGCGGACGTAGCCGGGCGTGGCGGAACTCGTCGATCTCACCGTAGGAGGACAGCAATCCGGCGCCGTAACACCGGATCTCGTCACCCTCGCGGACGACGCCGAACTCGAGCGAGAACCAGAACACGTCGGCCAGGAATTTGAGCGCGGTCTGGGTCTGCAAGCGGCCGACCGCCGCGCCGACCGTCTCGTACAGCGCGGCGAAGCGCGGGCTCGCGATCTGGCTGGCGTGGCCGATGATCTCGTGGATCGCGTCGGGTTCCGGGGTGTACAGCGGGGCCGAGTGGTGGCGGATGTACTGGGTCGAGTGGAAGGTGCGCTCGGCGAAGGAGCCGAAGAACTCGCGCAACGGAACAAGGCCTGCGGCAGGCACATAGCTGAAGCCGGTGAGCGGCCTGAGCAGCATGGAGACCTCGTCGAGCTGCGGGATGTGATCGCGCGGAAGGGCCAGGTTCGCCGCTGCCTCGCGCACTTCGCCGCATGCGTAGATCTCGTGCTTGCGGGCCAGTTCGGCCGAGGCGATCCGCCACACCTGCTGTTCCTCGTCGGTGTAGTCGACGTGCGGTATCGGGTTGCCCACCGTGTAGTCGAGTGCCATCGCGGCGATGGCGTTGCGCCGCGCGCGGTAGGCCTCGTCGTTGACGCCGGGGTGATCCGAGCTCAGGTGCACGGTGACATCGCCGTCGCGCTCGCGCGTCACCGGCGAATACAGCTGTGCCTCGGAGAACATGCCTCCAGGCAAGCACCGCGCCGCCATGGCGACAACAACGACGCGCACAACTGTGCAAACTGCACAGTTCGGATGCGGCTCGACCGCTGATTCCGACGATCATCAGCGTTTTCTGTGCGCTTGCTGACGAGTGATCGACGCGGTTCCGCGCGGTTGCTGTGCGTACTTGCGAACGCGGTTATTCGGTAACGACGCGGTGAATCGGCGGACGCGCGCGGCGCGCATAACGCAAGATTGCGACCGACGAAGGAGGACGATTGCGATCCCTGCGGATAGATCTCGATCAGCACCTGCTGGCCGCGGCAGCCGACATCATGGGCACCGCCGACAGCAACGCGACCGTCAACGAGGCGTTGCGGCGCATCGTCGTGCACGAGCGCCAGCTTCGCAATCTGGAGCGGCTGATGGCCGATTCGATCTTCAGCGCACCACCGGCCGACTCGGTCGTCGGCGCCGAACCGGTGGCCGAAGGATAGCTGCGTCGCGAATCTGTCGGTACCTGCTGGGATCATCGTCATCGTCGCCGATCCGCAGGGGGAACGATGTCGGTACCGATCGCGAATCTGCCCGTCGCCCAGCGCCCGCGCGAGCGGCTGCTGCTACTCGGCCCGCACGCGCTGAGTGACGGTGAGTTGCTCGCGCTGTTGCTCGGACAGGGCACACGGGGACTTTCCGCGCTGGAGCTGGCGGCCCAATTGCTTTGCGAATATGGCGGATTGGCCGAACTCGCCGCGGCGCGACCGGAGGAACTGGCCCGCAGAGCAGGCATCGGCCCTGCCAAGGCGGCCACCGTGATCGCCGCGTTCCACCTCGGCACCCGCTCCCGCACCACCGAATCGGTGCCGCAACTGACCACCCCCGACCACATCGCCCGCGTCGCGGTACCCCTGTTCGCCGGCGCCAGAGTCGAGCGCCTGCTCGTCCTCATCTGCGACACCCAGAACCGTTTGCGCCACCGCGCTTTCGTCGCCGAAGGCGCCATCGACCACGTCGCTGTCCCCGTCCGCGAAATCCTCAACACCGTCCTGCGCCACGACGGCCGAGCCTTCGCCGTCGTCCACAACCACCCCTCCGGCGACCCGACCCCCAGCCCCGACGACCGCCGCGCCAGCACCCTGCTCACCCGAGCCGCCACCACCGTAGGCCTGCGCTACCTCGACCACCTCGTCATCGCAGGCGAAACCTGGTCAACCGCCCCGCCTCTGGAGTGAGCCCTACTGTTCGATGTCGGCGGCGACGAGGCGGGCGATAGCGGTGGAGTCGGGCCAGTGGCGGGCTTCGAAGCGGGTGGGCTCGAGGGTGGGGAGAGGGGTGAGGCCGAGGATTTCCACGACGGTGGGGAAGGGGACGGTGCACAGGAGTTCGACTTCGTTGTTGTCGTCGCGACGCAGGAAGCGGACGACATCGGTTTCGGGGAGCAGGTATTCGACGCCCTCGCCCCAGACGACCGAGGTGAAGGCGCCGTCGGTGGATTCCTCGTAGTTGACGGTGGCCGCGTAGGCGGGGTCGATGTCGAAGTCGGGCAGTTCCAGGAATTCTTCGAAGGTGTTGTTGAGGTAGTCGGTCTGGATGCTGTACTCGGTCGCGGCCAGGCCTGCGCGGGCCCGCAGCGCCAGCGGCATCGACGGGTGCTCGCCCGCCTCGTCGAACGGGACGACCGCGCCGTCCTCGTTCACCGTGTACGCCTGCGGCGACACCGGGCGCGCGGCGTCGCGGTACTGCTGCTCCACCATCTCGAACACCTCGACCAGCAGCTCCGGATCGTCGGGAACGACCAGCAGCGAATCGTTTTCGGCGATGAAGGCGACCGGGCGAAACTCTCCGCCCGCGTATCCGGCCAGCCAGCCGGGCACCAGCAGCCACGAGGCGAAGTAGGAATCCCCGTCGTCGACGAACCGCAGGATCTGCAGGTCGTCGGGCGAGCCGGGCTGCGACAGCGCCGCCAGATTGTTCCGCGCTTCGGCGAACACCTGCTCGGCGGTGACACCCCATGTCGCGGGCTGGTCGACGCAGACGAACGACCGGGTCCGTGGCAGATCGACGACGACCACCTCGTCGATGAACGGGAACGCCGCCCGATGCAGCGGCCGCGGTCCGTCCTGGCCGAGCGTCACCGGCCGCAGCACCGAGCGCAGCATCGGCCGGACCGAATCCCAGTCCTCCGGCACCTCGTCCGAACTGGTCATCGCCGCGACGAACGCGGTGATCCGTTCGCCGCTCTCCTCGGCGTCCAGGTGCTGGCACTCGCGAAAGATGTTGTCCAGGTAGATAACCCGTCCGTCGCTGTGATGCACGCTGAACTCGTCGGCGGAGTATTCGGCATCACCGACCCCGTGGGCCCGCACACTCGTCATCACGGTCTGCACGAACTGCTCGCGCTCCATCGCCAGTCACTCCCCGTCCCTCTCGGTTACCGCTCGATCTTGACCCACCGCACCGACAGAGTCGAGACGTCCGTGGCGATCGAACTCGCGACCAGGACTTTTCAGCCGGCGAAACCGGTGGTGCGGGCCAAGTCGGCGAGCATGGCGTCGAACATGACTTCCGGGTCGGCCAGGGGGATGGGGTAGTTGCCGAAGACCTCGAGGGTGACATGGCCGAACAGCCGGGCCCAGATCTGCACCATCAGGTACGTGACGCCGAGATCCAGCTTCTCGGCCGGGAACTTCTGCCCGGACTCCGAGAGCATGGCGAGCAGTTCGGTCTGGAAACCGATGAGGTCGTCGCGGAGTTCGGCGGGGATGGTCTCGCCCGGCGGGGTCGCGATCTCGAAGCCGGCCAGCAGCCTGCCCGCGGCGGCGAGGAAGATCCGGCCGAAGGGCTCGTCGAAGCGGCGCATCATCGACCGGCCCGAGGTGGGCGAGGCGAACACCAGGGTGAATTCCCTGGGATTCGCCAGCGCCCACCGCCGGAACCCCCGGCAGATGGCCAGGAACTGCACCGCGCCGTCGTCGGGCAGCGGTTCGATCTCGGCCGAGAGGTACTCGGCCAGATCGGCGCAGAACTCCACCCGCATCCGTTCGATCAACTCGTCGCGCGAGGCGTAGTGCCGGTACAGCGCGGGCGCGGTGACCCCGAGTTCGCGGGCGATCGCCCGCAGAGTGACCGCGTCCGGACCCTGCTCGGCCAGCAGCGCCCGCGAGACCCGCCGGATATCGGCATCGGTCACCACCGGCGCACGGCCACGCGCCTTGCCCGTCACCCGGCCACCCCCTCGATCACGTCTCGGTTCAAGCGTATTCGACTTCCCAGCGCTTGATGCCGTTGAGCCAGCCGCTGCGCAGCCGCACCGGATCGGCGACCTGGCGCAGATTCGGCATCGCGTCGGCGATGGCATTGAACATCAGGTCGATCTCGAGGCGGGCGAGATTGGCGCCGACACAGTAGTGCGTGCCGGTGCCGCCGAAGCCGACGTGCGGGTTGGGGTTGCGCAGCACATCGAATTCGAAGGGGTTGGCGAAGGCTTCCTCGTCGAAATTGGCCGAGCTGTAGAACAATCCGATCCGCTGGCCCTTCTTGATCTGCTGACCGCCGAGTTCCAGGTCGCGGGTGGCGGTGCGCTGGAACGCGGTCACCGGTGTCGCCCAGCGCACGATCTCGTCCGGTGCGGTGCGCGGGCGCTGCTCCTTGTAGAGCTCCCACTGGTCGGGGTTGTCGACGAAGGCCTTCATGCCGTGGGTGATCGAGTTGCGGGTGGTCTCGTTGCCCGCGACCGCGAGCAGGATGACGAAGAACGCGAACTCGTCCGAGCCGAGGTGCTCGCCGTCGACATCGGCGTTGACCAGCTGGGTGACGATGTCGGACGCGGGACACCCGCGCCGCTGCTCGGCCATGTTCCAGGCGTAGCCCATGACCTCGGCCGTCGCGGTGTGGTGATTGCCCTCGAACTCCGGATCGTCGTAGGAGATCATCTGGTTGGTCCAGTCGAACAGCTTCATCCGGTCTTCCTGCGGCACGCCGATCAGCTCGGCGATGGCCTGCAGCGGCAGTTCGCACGCGACCTGCTCGACGAAGTCACCCCGCCCCGTCTTCTTGGCCTCCCACACGATCCGCTCGGCCCGCTCGGTGAGCGCCGCCCGCAGATTCTCCACCGAGCGCGGCGTGAATCCCTTGGACACGATCCGCCGGATCTTGGTGTGCTGCGGCGGATCCAGGTTCAGCATCAGCATGTTGCCGAGCATGTCGATCTGCTCGCGGGTGGTTTCCTCGTTGAACCGGATGATGGCGGTGTTCTCGTGCGAGGAGAAGTCGTCGGGATTCTTCGAGATCTCCTTGATGTCGGCCAGCTTGGACACCACCCAGTAGCCACCGTCGTCGAACCCGCTGGCCCGGTCCGGCTGCGCGCACCACCAGACCGGCGCTGTCCGCCGCAACTCGGCGAACTCCTCGATCGGCAATCGGGTGGCCAGCAGGTCTGGGTCGGTGAAATCGAATCCTGCCGGGATGTTGGGGCTGATCACGGGTGTCTCCTCCGGTCCGTCACGCCGCTCTCGCAGGTGATGTAGAACACGTTCCGAGACCATGAGACCACGCCGACCGGGTTTATGAACAGTGTTTAGTAATACCTGTTTACAAAAAGTGGTCGCGGCATTCGGGCGGTTCGCCGACCGTGCTCGCCGCCGGATGGGCAAGATGGCCGCGTGGACCTGCCGTTTCTGCGAGCGCACCCGGATCTGCTGCCGACCTTTCTCGCGCATCAGCGGCTGCGCACGACACCTGTCACGGGTGGCTCGATCTGTGTCGCCGAGCGGATCGTGCTCGACGACGGGACGCACCTGTTCCTCAAGACCTGGCCGGGTGGCGCTTCCGCCGCGCCGACGGTTGAGTCCACGGCTGCGCCCGCCGGTCTCTTCGCGGCAGAGGCGCAGGGTTTGCGCTGGCTGCGCGAGGCGGGCGGTGTCGCGGTGCCCGAGGTCTACGCGGTCACCGAAGAGCTCCTGCTGATGGAGTGGATCGACCACGCCGACCCGAGTCGCGCGGCCGCCGAACGATTCGGCGCGGCACTGGCGCACACCCACCGAGCGGGCGCCCCGGCCTTCGGCGCCACCACCGACGGCTTCCTCGGCGGCCTACCCCTGGACAACACTCCCGGCGATGACTGGCCGACCTGGTACCGCGAGCACCGCATCCTGCCGTACCTGAAACTCGCCGTCGACGCGGGCGCCCTCGACCCCGCCGACGCCGCCACCGTCGAATCGATCCACATCGAAGCCCCACCCGAACCCCCGTCCCGCATCCACGGCGACCTCTGGCCCGGCAACGTCCTCTGGGGCCCCGCCGACACCCCCTGGCTGATCGACCCCGCCACCCACGGCGGCCACCGCGAAACCGACCTCGCCACCCTCACCCTCTTCGGCGCCGCCCCCCACTTCCCCCGAATCATCGCCGCCTACAACGACATCCACCCCCTCGCCCCCGACTGGCAATCCCGCATCCCCCTCCACAACCTGACCCTGCTCCTCGCCCACGCCATCCTCTTCGGCCGCGCCTACCGCTCAGCCGTCCTGGCAGCCGCATCGCGCTATGGCTAGGTGTAGCCGCATGAACAGCGAAGGCCGCCTTCATCTTTCGATGGGGCGGCCTTCGCTGTCCGGCGACCGCTACTGCTCGTCGATGAGCTCGCCGTTCTGGACCGTGCCCGCGCTGGTGAGTGCCAAAGTGGCTGCGACAGGCGGGAAGTGTGACGATGCGGCGACGGCGGCGGCGAGTTGTTCTGCCGTTTCCCATCGCCACACGTCCTGGTAGGTGCCGTCTTCGAGGCGGATCAGGCGGGTCTCGACCAAGCCGGGGAAGCCGGCGCGGATTCCGCCGATCAGCTGGGTTCGTTGCGCCAGCAACTGCTCCAGGTCTGCCGGATCGACGGAGTAGTGGTGTACACGAACTGCGGGCATGAGTTTCCTATCTCGTGGGTGTGGTTGGTGGGTTAGCCCTGAGTGAGTAGCGCGAGACGGTCCCATGCCGGCGACGAGGCGCCGGGCTGGGACTGTGCGGCAAGCCGGGCGATTGCCGGATTGTGGACGGGGCCCGCCTCGGATCGGCCGTGGTAGCTGGCGAACCAGCTGCGGGTGCGGGCCGCCAGGGCGATCAGGCGTGGATCGTCGACCGACCAGTCGAAGGCGGCGTCGTGCTCGAGACAGAGCGCGCGGAACTCGGGATTGCCCATGAACTCGCGCTTTTCGGCGATCCACATCGCCGCATCCTCGGGTGACGCCGTGTGCATGAGGATCCATCCCTCCCGTTCCATCCGGATGTGACGTTCGCTGACACCGATGTCGCGCAGTTCGGCGAGATAGTCCGCGACATCGGCGGAGACGAAGAGGAGGTCACCTCCGTGCAACTGGGCGAGTTGATCTCGGGTTCGCTGCAGCTGCGCCATGCGTTCGCGCAGGTCGTGATCGATCTCGGCGATGGCAGCGGCGAGCACGTCCGCGTCGGCGTCGAGAAGATCCTCGACGCGAGCCAGCGGGATCCCGGCACCGGTGAGCGTTCTGATCTTGACCAACCGGATTGCGTCTCGGGCGGTGTAGCGGCGGTAACCGGACGAGTCACGATCGGGCTCGGCGAGCAGGCCACGTTCGTGATAATGGCGAATCGCTTTGGTGGTCACTCCGGCATAATCCGCGAGCTGGCCTATCGTGAGCATGGTCGTCATTCTCACTCGGCCTGCCTGGTCAGCCGTCCACCAGCGTTGTGGAAGCGAGCCCGGCCGTCGTGGATGTCGTGGTAGGAGACGAGCAACAGTCGCAGATATCCATCGAACGCCGCAGGCGGGTACCCGGCGGGCGCGAAGAGGCCCGGCCGGACCGGGACATAGCGCTGCGGCGGCGCGGAGGTCATGCCGCCGGCGAACGCGGTGAAGATCCGCTCCTGCGATTCGTCGGCTGGTTCGTAGGTCATTCGTTCCTCGAGCTGACCGTCGACGATGGTCACGTCGATGCGGAGCTGTTCGGAGCGGTAGGTGCCCACATAGGGGGTCAGATCGATCTCCGCCGCCGATTCGGTGATCAGCGCGGGGATCGCGACACCGAGGTGCTCGCGAACAATCCACTGCAGGAGCTGATCCTGCAGCATGATCGCCCCCGGAGTGTTGCCGAAGGCCGCGAAGACCAGGTCATGTTCGGGTACGACACACAGGATCGACACTCCGCCGGGCGAGGCGCCCGACATCGCGAGGACGGTCGTGTCGCCGAACGGGTACAGCACCCAGCCCATGCCGATCGGCGGCACATTCGGGCTGTCCATGTCCTGGGTGACCTGCTGCATCAGCGCGGTCGACTCGGCAGTGAGGACCCGTACCCCGGCGGGGGAGACGCCACCGGCGAGGTGGGTGCGTCCGAAGGCGAGCAGGTCGGGGATGGTGCCGATCGGGGTGCCGCCTGCCGGTCCCCAGGTGTCGGGCAGCGTGAACATGCGGGTCGGCACGGCGGCGTTGGTCTCGAGATCGGGGAAGTGGCCGACCGCGGTGTTGCGCAGGATGGCCTGCTCGGCCGAGGTACTGGAGTCCCGCATGCCGACGGGTGTGTAGATGTCACGCTCCAGCAATTCGGGGAAGGGTACGCCGGTCACCACTTCCAGCAGGCGGCCCGCGAGGATCATCCCGCCGTTCGAGTAGCTGACCTGCTCGCCGGGTTCGAACAGGATGCCGCAGCTGTTCGCGAGGCCGTCGACGTAGGTCGCCAGGGCGTCGCGGCCTTCGGCATCGGGGAAGTACAGGTCAGCGTCGATACCGTTGGTGTGCGAAAGCAGGTGCCTGACCAGGATTTTGTCCGCCGCACCCGGAACGGTCACGGCGAATTCGGGCAGGTATTTCACGACGGGCGTATCGAGGTCGAGCAGACCACGTTCCACCTGCTGCAGGACCAGCGAGGTGGTCAGGACCTTGGTGACAGAGCCGAACAGGAATCCGGTGTCCGGCCGCATCGGCATCGCGGTGGCGACATTCGCGGTGCCGTGCGCGACGACGATCTGAGCGCCCGCGTGGTAGACGCCCGCGATGAAACCGGGGACCTGATTGGTCTCGCAATAGGCAGCGACCTGCTCGCGGACCTGGGCTTCGAGCGTGTGCAGTGCGGTGGTGGTCATGCGCACCATCGTCGAACCTTGCCCTGGGGGCAAGGTCAAGTCCGACCATCCGGAGAAGGCCGAAGGCCCCCGCTCGGTGTCGTCAGTCCGCACTGCGCACCAACACCCCCTGAATTGGGAATTACAAAGTTACGTTGCATGTAACGTTTTGATGTCGAGGATGCCGAGCGCTCGCCGGTGAAGTGATCGCATGATCAAAATGCCTCATGTTCAAACGCTTGGTACTCGCCGTCCTGTGTGGCACCGCTGCGCTGCTGCACGTCGCCACACCCGCGGCCGCGGCGCCGAAAGCCGATCCGAAGATCGCTTCCTACAACGTGTTCATGCTTCCCGAAGCCCTCTACCCCAACTGGGGGCAGGAGCAGCGCGCCGACCTGGTTGCCCAGCAGAACGTCCTGGCCGGCCAGGACGTGGTGGTGCTCCAGGAGCTGTTCCACAACGAGGGTGGCGACCGGCTGCTGAACAATCTGAAGCAGACCTACCCGAACCAGACGCCCGTGGTCGGTCGATCCCGCTCCGGCTGGGATGCCACCCAGGGGTCGTACTCCGCCACCACGCCCGAGGACGGCGGTGTCGCCATCGTCAGCCGCTGGCCGATCAGCCGCAAGGTCCAGTTCGTGTACAAGGACGCGTGCGGCGCGGACTGGTTCTCCAACAAGGGCTTCGCCTACGTGAAACTGGCCGCGCCGAGCGGTCCGGTGCACGTGATCGGCACGCACATGCAGTCCGAAGACGACGGGTGCAGTTCGGGGCAACCCGGTCAGATGCGGGCCAAACAGCGTGCCCAGATCAAGGCCTTCCTCGCTTCGGAACGTATCCCCGCCACTGAGCCGGTGTATGTGGCGGGCGATATGAACGTGATCGAATCCAGCGCCGAATACCCGTCCATGCTCGCCGAACTCGGTGCCGTCGGCCCCGAGCATTCCGGTCACCCGTTCTCCTGGGACTGCCGCGACAACACTGTCTGTGTCGACCAATACAGTCCCGAATACGCCTCCGAGCACCTCGACTACGTCCTGCCCATCAACGGCCACCCGGTCCCCGGCCGCTACGTCAACGAAACCCGCCGAGCGAAGAGCCCGAGCTGGAGTGTCACCAGCGCAGGCACGACATATACCTATACCGACTACAGCGACCACTACCCGGTCTTCGGCTACGCAGGCTGAGTTACCTGGGCGAACGCCGAGAACACGGCGAAGGCCGCCTCCATCGAAAGATGAAGGCGGCCTTCGGGGACCGGGGGAGGTCAGCGGGTGAAGAGGAGGGCCCGCTTGACTTCCTGGATGGCCTTGGTGACCTCGATGCCGCGGGGGCACGCGTCGGTGCAGTTGAAGGTGGTGCGGCAGCGCCACACGCCTTCGACGTCGTTGAGGATGTCGAGGCGCTCGCGGGCGCCTTCGTCACGGCTGTCGAAGATGAAGCGGTGGGCGTTCACGATCGCGGCCGGGCCGAAGTAGCTGCCGTCGCTCCAGTACACGGGGCAGGAGGTGGTGCAGCAGGCGCACAGGATGCACTTGGTGGTGTCGTCGAAGCGGGCGCGGTCGTGCTGGGACTGGATGCGCTCGCGGGTCGGCTCGTTACCCGAGGTGATCAGGTACGGCTTGACGGCACGGAAGGCGTCGAAGAACGGCTCCATGTCGACGACGAGGTCCTTCTCCACCGGCAGGCCGCGGATCGGCTCGACGGTCATGGTGAGGTGCTTGTCGCCCTTGGGCAGCAGGTCCTTCATCAGCACCTTGCAGGCCAGCCGGTTCACACCGTTGATCCGCATCGCGTCCGAACCGCACACACCGTGGGCGCAGGAGCGCCGGAAGGTGAGGGTGCCGTCCAGGTAGGACTTGATGTAGATCAGCACGTTGAGGAAGCGGTCGGTCGACAAGACCGGCACCTGGAACGAATCCCAGTACGCGCCCTTGTCGTTCTCGGTGCTGAACCGGGCCACCTTGACGGTGACCATAACCGAGCCCTCGGGAACGGGGGCCGGCTTCTGCGTGGTTGGTTCGGCTACAGCAGTCATCAGTACTTACGCTCCATCGGCTCGTAGCGGGTCTGCACCACCGGCTTGAAGTCGAGGCGGATCTCGGAGATGAGCTCCGGACCCTCCTTGTAGGCCATGGTGTGCCGCATGAAGTTCGTGTCGTCGCGGTCCGGGTAGTCGTCGCGAGCGTGGCCGCCACGCGATTCCTTGCGGTTGAGCGCGCCGACCACGGTCACCTCGGCCAGCTCGAGCAGGAAGCCGAGCTCGACGGCCTCGAGCAGGTCGCTGTTGTAGCGCTTGCCCTTGTCCTGCACCGTGATCCGGGTGTAGCGCTCCTTGAGCGCGTGGATGTCGGTGAGGGCCTGCTTGAGGGTGTCCTCGGTACGGAACACCGCGGCGTTCATGTCCATCGAATACTGCAGCTCGGTGCGGATGTCGGCCACGCGCTCGTTGCCGTGGTCGGACAGGATCAGCGACAGCCAGTCCTGCACCATCTGCGCCGGGTTCTCCGGCATCTCGACGAACTCGGTGCGCTGGGCGTACTCGGCGGCCGCGATACCCGCGCGCCGGCCGAACACGTTGATGTCCAGCAGCGAGTTGGTGCCGAGACGGTTGGCGCCGTGCACGGAGACGCACGCGCACTCACCGGCGGCGTAGAGGCCGGGGACCACGTCGGTGTTGTTGCGCAGCACCTCGCCACGGATACGGGTGGGGATACCGCCCATCACGTAGTGGCAGGTCGGCATGACCGGCACGAGCTCCTTGACCGGGTCGACGCCCAGGTAGGTGCGCGCGAACTCGGTGATGTCGGGCAGCTTCTCCTCGAGCACGTCCTCGCCGAGGTGGGTCACGTCGATGTAGACGTAGTCCTTGTTCGGCCCGGCGCCACGGCCCTCGAGCACCTCGAGCACCATCGAGCGGGCGACGATGTCACGCGGTGCGAGGTCCTTGATGGTGGGGGCGTAGCGCTCCATGAAGCGCTCACCGGAGGCGTTGCGCAGGATGCCACCCTCACCACGAACAGCCTCGGAGATGAGGATGCCGAGGCCGGCGAGGCCTGTCGGGTGGAACTGGTGGAACTCCATGTCCTCGAGCGGCAGGCCCTTGCGGAACACGATCGCCATGCCGTCGCCGGTCAGCGTGTGCGCGTTCGAGGTGGTCTTGTACATGCGGCCCGAGCCGCCGGTGGCGAACACGATCGACTTCGCGTGGAAGACGTGGATCTCGCCGGTGGACAGCTCGTAGGCGACGACGCCGGTGGCGACGGGGCCACGCTCGGACTCGGTCATCACCAGGTCGAGCACGTAGAACTCGTTGTAGAACTCGACGTCGTGCTTGACGCAGTTCTGGTAGAGCGTCTGCAGGATCATGTGACCGGTGCGGTCGGCGGCATAACACGCGCGACGCACGGGCGCCTTGCCGTGGTCACGGGTGTGGCCACCGAAACGACGCTGGTCGATCTTGCCCTCGGGCGTGCGGTTGAACGGCAGGCCCATCTTCTCCAGGTCCATGACCGCGTCGATGGCCTCCTTGGCCATGATCTCCGCGGCGTCCTGGTCGACCAGGTAGTCACCACCCTTGACGGTGTCGAAGGTGTGCCATTCCCAGTTGTCTTCTTCGACGTTGGCCAGCGCGGCGCACATGCCACCCTGGGCAGCGCCGGTGTGGCTGCGGGTCGGGTACAGCTTGGTCAGGACCGCGGTGCGAGCCCGGGGGCCTGCCTCGATCGCCGCGCGCATACCCGCGCCACCGGCGCCGACGATGACGACGTCGTAGCGATGCTCCTGAATCGGACGGGATTCACTCATGCGAGGTGGCCTGTTCCTAACCGGTGATGTTGGGATCGAAGGTGAAGATGACGTACGTGCCGACGCTCACGATGAGGATCATCGAGACCACCAGGATGGTCTTGAGCCAGAATCGGGTGGAGTCCTTGCGGGAGTAGTCATCGATGATGGTGCGCAGGCCGTTGCCGCCGTGCAGCTGAGCCAGCCACAGCATGGACAGGTCCCAGAACTGCCAGAACGGGCTGGACCAGCGACCGGCCACGAACGCGAAGTTCAGGCGGTTCACGCCACCATCGATCATCAGCATGATGAACATGTGGCCGAGCACCAGGATGATCAGGAACAGGCCCGAGATGCGCATGAACAGCCACGCGTACTTCTCGAAGTTGCCGTTCGAGTTCGCCCGAGGGGACCGGGGGGCGTCGAGGCTGGCGGGGCGATCGTAGGACTTGCCGAGGACAGGTGCAGACATATCAGTGCTCCGTCAGCAGGTAGAAGAACTGGCGGCCGATGCCGGCGGCAGAGACCAGAACCCAGATGGCCAGCACGATCCAGAGCATCTGCTTCTGGAAGCGGGGGCCCTGCGACCAGAAGTCGACCAGGATCACGCGGACGCCGTTGAGGGCGTGGAACAGGACCGCGACGACGAGCCCCATCTCCATCAACGCGACCACAGGGTTCTTGTAGATGGCGATGGAGTGGTCATAGGTATCCGGGTTGACCCGGACCAGCGCTGTGTCCAGTACATGCACGAAGAGGAAGAAGAACAGCGTGACACCGGTGATCCGGTGCAGCGCCCACGACCACATGCCGGGGTCGCCGCGGTACAGGCTCTTCCGCTTCGGCTGGGCCGGAGCCGGAGCTTCTATCGTGGTCATAGAGTGCGGTGCCTCCAACGTCGTTGATGGACCCGGTCACAGATCCGACGCCGGCGTGCGTGGAGAGGCAAATGCCCAGGTGGCTGCGCTGTGTTCTCGAGCGCTGGCCCGCCGCCGGGAACCTGAACCGATCTTTGGCTGACTCTAATCCTCTCTGTTTCGCGGAACTAATTCGGCGTGCCGCGCGTTGCGTGCGAATCAGCCGAGTTAGGTTTACCTTTCTCGATGCCGGATACTGGTGCGGAGGCCTGATTGCCGACGCGTTCGGCGGGATCGGCTGGAGGTTCGCGATGCGCGAAATCGACTGGAATACCTTGCATGACAAGGCAATTCACGCTATGGGCCTGGCGTATGCGCCGTACTCGGGTTTCCCGGTCGGTGCGGCAGCTCTCACGACGGCCGGTCGAATTGTGAGCGGTTGCAATGTGGAAAATGTCTCATATGGGCTAACCCTGTGCGCCGAATGCGTACTCGTCGGTAACTTATTCGCAACCGGTGGCGGGCGTCTCATTGCGGTCTCGGTGACCGATTCCCGAGGGGAAATCCTCATGCCGTGTGGGCGGTGCAGGCAGCTGTTGTTCGAGCACGGTGGGGGCGAGTTGCTCGTCGCTCACGCGGAGGGGCCGAAGGCGCTGAGCGAGCTGCTGCCGTATGCGTTCGGGCCGGACGATCTGGCGGCCGGTCAGACTGGCAAAGGCGCGTAGCCACTGATTTAGTGTGCACATGGGTAACTCGTCGGGGACGAACGAACGCTCCACGCACTTGCCGCCAGTCGCCGACGCGAGCCCGCCCGTGCCTGGGTCTGGCTTGAAGGCGCGGGGAGGCGGCCACAGCGCGGTATCGGTCATCAGGGTCAAGCGCGACGGCGGCGAGCTGTCGGATGCGCAGATCGATTGGGTGGTGGACGGGTTCACGCGGGGGATCGTGGCCGACGAGCAGATGTCGGCGCTGGCCATGGCGATCCTCTGGCGGGGGATGACCCGGCGCGAGACCGCCCGCTGGACCGCGGCGATGATCGCCTCCGGCAGCCGGATGGACTTCACCGACCTGCCTCGGCCCACCGTCGACAAGCATTCGACCGGCGGCGTCGGCGACAAGATCACCCTGCCGCTGGCCCCGCTGGTGGCGGCCTGCGGGGCGGCGGTGCCGCAGCTGTCGGGCCGCGGACTCGGCCACACCGGCGGCACGCTGGACAAACTCGAGTCGATCCCGGGCTGGCGGGCCGATGTCACGGTGCCAAGGATGCGCGAGATCCTGGCCGACCCGGCGATCGGCGCCGTGGTGTGCGCGGCGGGCGCGGATCTGGCCCCCGCCGACAAGCGGCTCTACGCGCTGCGCGACGTCACGGGCACGGTCGAGTCGATTCCGCTGATCGCCAGCTCGATCATGAGCAAGAAGATCGCCGAGGGCACGGCGGCGCTGGTCCTGGACGTGAAGGTCGGGTCCGGCGCGTTCCTCAAGACCCTCGACGGTGCGCGGGAACTGGCGTCCGCGATGGTCAAGCTGGGCCGCGACGCCGGCGTGCACACGGTCGCGCTGCTCACCGCGATGGACACCCCGCTCGGCCGGACCGCGGGCAACGCGCTCGAAGTCGCCGAGTCGGTGGAGGTGCTCGCGGGTGGGGGACCGGCCGACGTGGTGGAACTGACCCTCACTCTCGCCCGCGAAATGGTCGCCCAGGCCGGGCTGGACATCGACCCCGCCGACGCCCTCGCCGACGGCAGGGCCATGGATCACTGGCGCGCGATGATCCAGGCACAGGGTGGCGAGCCGGACGCGCCGCTGCCGGTGGCGCGGTACACCGAGGTCGTCCGGGCCGAATCCACCGGCGTCCTCACCCGGCTCGACGCCATGGGTGTCGGCATCGCCGCCTGGCGGCTCGGCGCGGGCCGTGCCCGGCAGGGCGAACAGGTACAGGCGGGCGCGGGGATCGAGATGCACGCCAAACCGGGCGATGCCGTGGTCGCCGGTCAGCCGCTGCTCACCCTGCACACCGATACGCCGGAAGCCTTCGACGGCGCGGTGGCCGCGCTCGCGGACGCGGTGACTGTCGAAGCGAGCGCCGAAGGGAAGCAGGGGGAGCTGGTCCTCGGCCGGATCGGTTGAGGCACCTGGGTTTTTTTCCGCCGTGCGGCGCCCTCGTGCTGGCATTGCTCGTGCTGCACAGCGGCACGCGCGTCGCCGCCGCACTGCCGGGCACCGACCGCTGGATACGGGCCAGGCCGCCGGTATCCGAGCTGGAGTGGCCGACCGTGTGATCCGACGTGGGCAGGCCGGCACCGGAGTGTCGCGTGCGAGGCCGCACGGGTGCACCGCGCGTGGCCCGCAATAGTCCGTTGTGGGTCGGATAATCAACGAGACGGTTGCCACGGGGCGAGTTCGCTGCCGAGACCGGCGCGCCCCGCTACCGTCTAAACATGACTGGACCGGCGCCCCTTGACCTTGCTTCGATCCGACGCGCACCGAAGGCTTTGCTGCACGATCACCTCGACGGTGGTCTGCGGCCCGCGACGGTGCTGGAACTCGCCGCCGACTGCGGCTACGACGAATTACCCGCTTCCGACGCCGAGAGTTTGGGGGCGTGGTTCCGCGACGCCGCCGACAGCGGATCGCTGGAGCGGTATCTGGAAACCTTCGACCACACGGTTGCCGTGATGCAGACCCCGGAGGGGCTGCGTCGGGTGGCGCGCGAGTGCGCGATCGACCTCGCTGCCGACGGTGTGGTCTATGCCGAGGTGCGGTTCGCACCCGAGCAGCACCTGGAGAATGGGCTCACCCTCGACGAGGTCGTCGAGCACACCATCGAGGGGTTCCGCGAGGGTGAGGCGATCGCCGCCGAGCAGGGCAACATCGTCCGGGTGACGTGTCTGCTCACGGCGATGCGGCATGCGGCCAGGTCGAGGGAGATCGCCGAGCTGACGGTGCGGTTCCGGGATCGTGGCGTCGGCGGCTTCGACATCGCGGGCGCCGAGGCAGGCTTCCCGCCCACCCGGCACCTCGATGCCTTCGAGTATCTGCGAGCCAACCACGCGCACTTCACGATTCACGCGGGCGAGGCGTTCGGCCTGCCCTCCATCCACGAGGCGCTCGCGTTCTGCGGCTGCGATCGGCTCGGCCACGGCGTGCGCATCACCGACGACATCACCGTGCCCGGAAATATCGAGGACGCTCAGCTCGGCCTGGTCGCCAACTATGTGCGCGACATGCGGGTTCCGCTGGAACTGTGTCCGTCGTCGAATGTGCAGACCGGCGCTGTGCCCTCGCTGGACAAGCATCCGTTCGACCTGCTCGCCCGCCTGCGTTTCCGGGTCACCGTCAACACCGACAACCGGCTGATGAGCGACACCACCATGAGCGAGGAGATGCTCAAACTGGTCGACACCTTCGGCTACGGCTGGAGCGACCTGGAGCGGTTCACCATCAACGCCATGAAGTCGGCGTTCATCCCGTTCCCGGACCGGCTCAAGATCATCGACGAGGTGATCAAGCCGGGGTACGCGGTACTGCTGGGATGAGGCGAGGACATGGGTAACTCACCGGGGACGGGCTGAAATGACTCGGAGCGTTACCGGAAGCCGCGTCGCTACCGGTAACGCTCCTGAGTCTGGCCTGAAATCGCGGAGAGGCGGGACGGCTATTCGCTGACGAGCCGTGCCTCGAACGCGCGCTGCAGGTCACGGAACTGCTGTGCCTCGGCGGCGAACGGCGGGTTCGGCGCCATCCGGTTCGGGTCGGGGTTGAGCAGGTAGGAGATGTACCAGCCGAGCGGAGTCGACGGTGCCAGCGCCTGTTCCACGCTGTCGTCGTCGGCGTAGTCGGCGGCGTCGCTGAACAGTTCGACGGCCAGGTCGAGCTGTTCGACGTCGACCGCTTCCGGGCCCTCGGCGAGATCGTCGACCAGACCGGTGAGCACGTAGACGTTCTCGTCGGTCACCTCGACCTCGAGCGAACCGTCGACCGCCGCGGTCTGCACCTCGGCGAAGGTGGAGACGCGGGCGAGCTCGTGCTCGTGATCGTCGGCCAGGTAGCGGGCCAGCGCGCGCTCCGAACCGAACACGGTGATGGTGCGGCCGTTGCCGAGGAAGATCGGCTCGTCGTCGAGGTAGCAGCGCAGGGTGTACTGCTCGCCGTCGGAGGTGACGATCTTGACCGGGTCGATGCCGACCTCGTGCCAGAACGACTCGTCCTCGTCTTCGTCGTCCTCGGCGTCGAGGTCGACGTTCTCGAACTCCTCGTCCTCCTCGGCGACGTCGTCGGCGTCGACCACGTTCTCCTCGGCGGCCAGCAGCTCGGCCTCGGCGACGGCGATCGCGGCCGCGTCGACCTCGGGCGTGCTGACGACGCTGTCGATCGCGTCGAGCACGTCGTCCCAGCCCTTGACGATCGCGGCGCCGACCTGATCCCACAGCTCCTCGCCGTCGCGGCCCGCGAACGTGTTCGCGCCGCTGGCCAGCGCGCCGAGCACCGGGTTTGACCCGAAGAACTTGGTCACCACATCGAGCTCGCACACCTCGCCGATGTTGCGCACCATCGCCAGGGTGTCCTCGAGCTCGCCGACGACATCGACGTCAGGATCGCCGGCGGCGAGCTCGGGCACGGCGACCAGATCGAAGGTGAAGTTCTCCTCCGGCTCCAGTTCCGCGGCCGAAAGCCCGGCGATGATCGCCCAGGCGGGGTGGTCGACGAGGTCGTTGTCGGTGTTGGTGCGGATGAACGCCGCCAGCTCCGCAACGGACTCGAAACCGTAGAGGTCGTCCTCGTGACCGAGGAACGCCTCCCACTCGTCGTCACCGTCGCGCCAGCGCGGTGCCCACAGGGTGACGAGATCGCCATCGGTCAGACCGAGCTCGATCGGGACGATGTCTCCAGAAGCCATGACGCGAAGCCTATCGACCTTCAGCGCCGGGCACTATCCGGCCCGGGTGCTAATTGCTCAGACCCCTGCGGCGCGGACCCGGTGAGCGATTCGTTCAGTGTCGCAATGATGTTGGAACGTGCCGCACCGGCGCTCTCGGTGGCCTGTTTGCACGCCGTCAGGATCAGCTGCGCGGCCTCGGCGGGCGCCAGGGCCGTGATCCCCTCGTCCAGGGACAACGCGACCAGTGCGCCGTCGCTGTTCACCTCGGCGGTGACCAGTCCGTCCTCGGTGGTGAATCGCCCGTTGACCTGCTTCAACCCGTACAGCGCCGCCTCCAGCGCCTCGAGCTTGCCGGTGACACCGGCGACCAGGGCATCCATTTCCGCACTCACAGTGGCCTCATCCAACTCGTCTGACCGGTGTCGGCGTCGTCGATGCGATCGAGCTCGTCGACCGCCTGGCGCCGGGTGGGCAGGTTCATCCGGTCCAGCAGCTCGTCGGGGATCTGCGCCTGTTCGCTGTAGATCTCCCGCAGGCGGGCCGCGGCCGCGATGGTCGAGCGTCGGGTCAGGCGCAGGATCTCATCGGCGAGCGCCTGCGCACCGTACTGGTATTCGCTGCGCTCGAACTTGATCGCGATCGGCAGGCCCATGCTGGTCGCGCGGACCGAGATCGTGCCCGACCGGTTGGTGCTGACCGCGGACTCCACATTGGGAACCTCGGGGATCGGCGTGCCGGTCATGCGGTGGGCCTGTAGAAGCCGTAGAACTCCATGCCAATGTTCTCCGTTCGGATGTCACTGATCGAGACCGGGTCGCCTGCCTCGACGAGTTGCCCGTTGCCGACCACCATGGCGACGTGACCGTCCCACACGGCCAGATCGCCCGGCATCAGGTCACCGGGGGATACCTGAGGATGTCCGATGTGCTGTTCCTGCGCGAGCCGGGGCAGCTCGACCCCGGCCTCGCCGTAGGCGTATTGCGTGAGCCCGCTGCAGTCGATGCCGGAGCCTGGGCTGTTGCCACCCCACACGTACGGGGTGCCGACCGCGCTGATCGCGGAGCGGACCGCGGTCGCCGCCTCCTCGTTGGGCGCTTCGACGGTGCTGCCGTCGGGCAGGGTGATCTTGACGCCGGTTCCGTCGGACCCTGTCGACGATCCGGACGACGACCCCGTCGAGGTCTTGCCGCCGTTGTTGGTTGTGCCGTTGGTACCCGACTTCGAGCCGCTCGACGTGCTGCTCAGTGCGCTCGACAAGCCGGAGGAGATGGCGCTCAGCACCGAACCGCCGGTGCCGGACAGCAGGCTCGAGGCCGACGACGCGAGGCTGGTCGCGCCCGAGGACGCGCTCGCCAGCGAGGTGCTCGACGGGGCTGGGGTGAGTTCCTGGATCGACGCGGTCTGGGTGCTCAGCTCGTCCTGCACCCGGCTGACGACGCCGAGGCCCTGACCGATGTGGTCGATCGCCGAGCTCACCACGGCGGCCAGACCGACGGGGGTGCCGAGGGTGGGACTGAGCGCGGACACATCGCTGAGGAAGGAGTTCACGACGGTGTCGAGGTCCTTCTGCCCGGTCTCCACGTAGGCGGCGGCCTGATCGAGCACCGTCGCCATCTCGTTGCCCGTATCGGACAGGGAGGCCGAGGAGGTCTGCACGCGCAGCGCCTTGGAGGTGGCAGCATCGACCGCCATGCCGTCCCACGCGGTGTTCACGTTGTTGATGGCGTTGCGGCCGAGGTCGTAGATCTGATCGAGGTTGGTCGAGGTCGAGCGCAGTCCGTCGGACGCGCCGCCGGTGCCGAGCACGCCGGTGCCGAAGCTGGACAGCAGGTCGAGGAGCGGTTGGGCCAATCCGCTGACGTCGATCATGCTTCGACACCGATGTCGCCGGCGGCCGAAGTGAGCGGGGCCGCGTTGTCGACGTCGGTGTCGACGAGGGTGGTAGCCGCGCTCGCGGTGGCCACGCCCATGCTCGCCATGACCGCCGACAGCTGGCCGATCGCGGCCACATGGCCCGCGTGCGCCGCCGCGTAGGCGGTGACGAAATCGCCACCGATCAGGCCCATGATCGGACCGAGGAGGGTGGGATCGGAGGCGACCGAACCGGCTGCCGCCGTTGCCAAATCGGTGGCCATGACCTCGGCGGTCGCGCTATAGGCGACGATACCTTCGGCATCGGCCGACATCTTGCGCATCGAACTTCCCCCAATCCTCGAGTTCCCGGGCAGAGTATGTCACTCACTTGCTTCGACGCACCGGGGCCGCATTCGGTTCCCACGACCGCAAAAAATATCCCCAGCAGTCGTACCCCGGAGCGCCTCGCGACCCTATCGTTTTTTCATGCGCACCGACACCGTCGACCATCCACTCGCCGCGACCCTGCTGAGCATCATGCGGGACGTCCGCACCGATAACGCCGCCTTCCGCACCGCATTGCGCGACCTCACCGGCATTCTCATGTACGAGGCGCTGCGTGACGCGCCGGTGGTGCGGGAATCGATCGACACGCCGGTGGCGGTCACCGAGGGCATCCGCCTTGCCGCCCCGCCGCTACTCGTTCCGGTGCTGCGCGCCGGCCTCGGGATGGTCTACGCCGCCGCCGAACTCGTGCCCCAGGCCAGGGTGGGCTTCGTCGGCATCGCCCGCGACGAGGAGACCCACCAGCCCGTGCCCTACCTGGAATCGCTGCCCGCCGACCTGACCGGCCTGCCCGTCTTCGTGCTCGACCCGATGCTCGCCACCGGCGGCTCGATGCGTTACACCCTCGAACTCCTTGTCGCCCGCGGCGCCACCGACATCACCGCGGTCTGCGTCGTCGCCGCCCCCGAAGGCGTTGCCGCCCTGGCCGACTCGGGCCTGCCGGTTCGCCTGGTCACCGCCGTCATCGACGAGAAACTCAACGAGAACGCCTACATCGTCCCCGGCCTCGGCGACGCGGGCGACCGCCAGTTCGGCCCGCGCTGAATCCCGTCGCCGACAGGCGGGTCTGTGTCATTCTGCCTCTATGGGGAGTGCGGACATCAGTGGGGACGAGCCGGTCGACCCGGCCTACGCCAACGTGATGGAGTGGGTCGCGGGGTACTTCGTCAGGCTGGTTGGCGACACCGTGGGATACCGGCCGGGCGAGCAGGTGCACTGGTGCCCGGAATGGTGGCGACATGCTGGTGCCGTGGCCCGGCTCGATGCCCTGTGGCGCGCATGGGAGGACCTGCGGCGGGCCGGTGGGCTCGGGATCAGCGTGTGGTTCCTCGATCACGCGGATCCGCATGTCCGCGTACTGCTCTCGTCGTCGGGGCCGTTCCGGCACTGCTCGATCGAGCGTGGCCACCGACCCACTTCGCCACTACCGATCGCCGAGGATCCGGGAGTGTTCGATGATCCGAAGATCGCCGGCACCCGGTGACGTGGGCGCCGCATCAGTCGTCGCGGCTGACGAACAGCTCCAGGTGATCGCAGGAGAGGCAGCGGAAGACATCGATGTTGTGTGCCACATTGCGAGAGCGCCGTCCGCCGAAAGGGCCCGGTTCGAACGGGCCCTCCACCCAGCGTGTTTCGCGGAAGACGTTCTGCGTCGGCCCTTCGAACATCCCTGGGCGTAGAACCGTTCCGCCGCAATGCGTGCAGTGTCGCGCAGTCACCCAGCCACTGTAGCCAGGGAACGGCAGTACGCAGCCAGGTCGGCGAGGCGGGCGGTGGCTTCAGCCCTGGCAGGCGACAGGGCAGTGGCATCGGCGACGGGGGCGAAGACCTCCAGATAGCACTTGAGTTTTGGTTCGGTGCCCGACGGGCGGACGACGATGCGGAAGTCGTCGGCGTCGAAGATCAGGGCGTCGGTGCGCAAGCGGCCGCGGACCTCGGCCTGGTCGGTGAATTTCACCGGGGTGCCCGCGATTTCGCTGGGCGGGTTCGCGCGCAGGGTGGCGGCGAGGGTGCTCGCTGCGGCCTGGTCGGGGAGGCGTAGGGACACCTGGTCGCCTGCGTGCAGGCCGAATTCGACCGCGTAGGAATCGAGTTCGTGTTGCAGGGTGCGGCCGTCGGCCTTCAGCAGGGCGACGAGGTCGGCGGCCGACGCCGCGGCGGAGATCCCGTCCTTGTCGCGGACCGTGGCCGGGTCGACGCAGTGGCCGATGGCTTCCTCGTAGGCGTAGACGAGGCCATCGCCCGCCCTGGCCAGCCATTTGAAGCCGGTGAGGGTCTCGGCGTAGCGGGCCGATCGGGCCGCGGCCAGCTTCGAGAGCAGGCGCGAGGAGACGATGGTGGTGGCCACCAGGGGGTCGGCGGTCGCGGTGCGCAGGACGTAATCGGCCAGCAGGGCGCCGGTTTCGTCGCCGCGCAGCATGCGCCAGCCGTGCGGGCCGGGGATGCCGACGGCGCAGCGATCGGCATCGGGATCGAGTGCGATCGCGAGATCGGCGTCGACCCGCTCGGCGAGCGCCAGCAGCAGGTCGGCGGCGCCGGGCTCCTCGGGGTTCGGGAACGCGACGGTGGGGAAGTCGGGGTCGGGGGCGAACTGCTCGTCGACGACGTGCACGTCGGTGAATCCGGACGCGGCCAGCGCCCGCACCGCGAGCTCGCCACCGACGCCGTGCAGCGGGGTCAGCGCGATGCGCACCGGGGCCCGCTCGCCCTCGCCACCGAGGAGGCCGGGCAGCTCGGCGACCCGCGCGAGGTAGCGGTCGACCAGTTCTGTGCCGGAGGGGGAAACAGATTCCCGCGCAACAGGTTCGACGACCGCGTCGATGCACTGCTCGATCTCGGTGTCGGCGGGTGCGATGAGCTGGGAGCCGCCGTCGAGGTACACCTTGTAGCCGTTGTCGGCGGGCGGATTGTGCGAGGCGGTGATCTGCACCCCCGCCACCGCACCCAGCTGCCGGACGGCGAAGGCCACCACCGGTGTCGGCACCGGCTCGGGCAGCAGCGTCACGGGAAAGCCTGCCGCCGTGAAGATCTCGGCGGTCGCGGTCGCGAACTCGGCCGACCCGTGCCTGGCGTCGCGCCCGACGACCACCGCGCCGCCACCGAGGCACCGCTCGCGCAGCCAGGCCGCCACGCCGGCCGTCGCCCGCGACACCGTGGTCACATTCATGCCGTCCGGGCCGTCGCGCAGTGGTCCGCGCAGGCCCGCGGTCCCGAAGCGCAGCATCTACACGCGCTCCAGGATCCCGCGCAGCAGCTTGCCGAGGCGGGGCGCTGCGGCCTGGCCCTCGGCGAGCACCTCCGCGTGCGACAGATGCTGACCGGTGACGCCTGCCGCCAGATTGGTGACCAGCGAGATGCCGAGCACCCTGGCCCCACGCGAGCGCGCCTCGATCGCCTCGAGCACCGTCGACATGCCGACCAGATCGGCGCCGATCGTGGCCAGCATGCGGATCTCGGCGGGCGTCTCGTACTGCGGACCGGTCAGGCCCGCGTAGACACCCTCGGTCAAGCTGGGGTCGATCTCCCTGGCCAGGGCGCGCAGTTCCGGGTCCCAGGCGTCGACCAGGTCGACGAATCGGGCGCCTTCCAGCGGCGTGCGCGCGGTGAGATTGAGATGGTCGGCGATGAGCACCGGCTCACCGACCTGCAGACCGGGCCTGATCCCGCCCGCGGCATTGGTGAGCAGCACGATCTCGGCGCCTGCCGCGATCGCCGCGGTCACCGGGTGCACCACCTGCTGGGGCGTGTAGCCCTCGTACAGATGCTGACGACCCATCAGCAGCAGCACGTTGTTGTCGTTCACCGGCACCGAATGGACCATCCCACCGTGGCCCTGCGCGCTGGGTTTACCGAATCCGGGTAACTCCGGCATGGCGATCGAGGCATGCGGCGCGCCGATCTCGGCCGCTGCCTCCTGCCACCCCGATCCCAGCACCACCGCCACGCGATGACGCGGCACTCCCGTACGTTCGGCGATCGCCTGAGCGGCCTGTTCGGCAAGCATGGCGCAAGTGTATGACCGCGGTCGTCCCCGCGTCGCGTCCGCGGTTACTACCCGCGAGTAGGTGACGCTGCCAGCTGCGGTTATTCTTCCCCGCATGCCGTATTTGGAGCGCTCCGGTGATGTGTTCGTCCTCTACCTCGGGAACGAGGGTGAGACCGACAACGAGAACCGTTTCTCGCCGGACTGGATCGATGCCTTCCACGCCGCACTCGACGAGGTCGAGGCGTCCGAGGGCGCTGCCGCGCTGGTCACCGTCGCGACCGGCAAGTTCTACAGCAATGGCCTCGACACCGACTGGCTGTTCGGCAACCTCGACAAGATCCACGGTTACCTGGACAGCGTGCACACCCTGTACACCCGGCTGCTGACCTTCCCGATGCCGACGGTCGCCGCCGTCAACGGCCACGCGTTCGGCGCGGGCGCGATGCTGGCCTCCTCGCACGACTTCCGGGTGATGCGCGGTGACCGCGGCTTCTGGTCGCTGCCCGAGGTGCACCTGGGCATGCCCTTCACCATCGGCATGAACGGGCTGCTCAAGGGTCGCCTCAGCAACCAGGTGTGCGTGCAGGCCATGACCACCGGCCACCGCTTCGGCGCCGACGAGGCGATCGCCGCGGGCATCGCCGACGCCAAGGCCGACGCCGACGAGGTGCTGCCCGCCGCCATCGCGCGCGCCGCCGCCCTGACGAGCCTGCGCAAGCCGATCACCCCGATCATCAAGACCGCGCTGCACGCCGAGACCCTCGCCGCGCTGGCCACCCCCGTCACCCCGGAGAACCTCCCCTTCGGCAACTGACCGCTCGCCGGTGCGCCGGTGACACCCCGGAATGCAAGACTGGGGGTATGGCACTCTCGCGCACCGGCGAATTCTCGGCCACCGCGTCCGATGCCGCGATCGACGCGGCATCGGCGGAGCTGATCGCCCTCTCGCACGCGATCCACGCCGAACCGGAGCTCGCTTTCGCCGAGACGCGCAGCGTCGCCAAGATCCTCGCGCCGCTGGTCGAGCGAGGTTTCGACATCACCCCCGGCATCGCGGGCCTGCCGACGGCGTTTCGCGCCGTCTACGGCAGCGGCCCGCTGACCGTCGGTATCTGCGCCGAATACGACGCCCTGCCCGAGATCGGGCACGCCTGCGGGCACAACATCATCGCCGCGTCCGCGGTCGGCGCCGCCATCGGACTCGCCGAAGTCGCCGATGAGCTGGGTCTGACCGTCGTCGTCCTCGGCACGCCCGCGGAGGAGAGCGGCGGCGGCAAGGTGCTGATGCTCGACGCGGGCGCCTTCGACGACCTCGCGATGGCGATGATGGTCCACCCCGGCCCCGCCGACATCGTCGGCGCCCGCTCGCTGGCGCTGGCCGACCTGTCGATCGTCTTCCACGGCCGCGAGGCCCACGCCAGCGCCGCGCCCGAGCTCGGCCGCAACGCGGGCGACGCGGTGACCCTGACCCAGGTTGCCGTCGGCTTGCTACGGCAGCATTTACGCCCTGGCCAGCAACTCCACGGTATAGTCTCTGACGGTGGCGTAGCCCCCAACATCGTGCCCGGACGGGCGGAGTTGCTGTACTACCTCCGCGCGGCCGATTCCGCGTCACTCGACGACCTGATGCGACGAGCGAAAGCGTGTTTCGAGGCGGGCGCCCTGGCAACCGGCTGCACCCACGACATACGGACGCTCGCGCCCACCTATACCGAGCTCACCCCCGATCCGGTTCTTTCGGCTGTCTACCGCGCGCAGATCACCGGATTGGGCAGGGTGCCGATCGCACCCGAGCTCGAGGTGCTGCGTCCACTCGGGAGCACCGACATGGGCAACGTCACCAATGTGATCCCCGGTATCCACCCGGTGATCGGCATCGATGCCGGTGGCGCGGTGACCCATCAGCCGGACTTCGCCGCGGCCGCGGTGAACGCCTCGGCGGATCGGGCGGTACTCGACGGCGCGCTGGCGCTGGCACGTACCGCTGTCGCTATAGCACGCGATGAAGTACACAGAGACAGGTTGTTGCAACGGCTGGTCGACCGACAGGAGGACATTCGGTGAGCATTTCCGGCTATTCGGGCACCGCGCGCGCAGGCGCCGAGGCGCTATCGGTGGGCGTGGGCGCCCACTCGATGATGCGCGAGAACGCGGCGTGTCCGACCATGCCGGACGCCGGACGAATCGACATGTCAGGAACCGAGATCGTCGACGCGTGGCTGGCCGAGCACACGGCCGACCTCGTGCAATGGCGCAGGCACATCCACGCAAACCCCGAACTGTCGCGCGCGGAGTTCGCCACCACCGAGTTCGTCACGGGCTGGCTGAGCAAGGCCGGGCTGACCTGGCAGGTGCTGCCCGGTGGCACCGGCCTGATCTGCGACCTCGGCCCGTCCGACGGCCCGCGGATCGCCCTGCGCGCCGACATGGACGCGCTGCCCATGCAGGAGTTCACCGGGCTGAGCTTCGCCTCGACCGTGCCGGGCGTCTCGCACGCCTGCGGGCACGACGCGCACACCACGGTGCTGCTCGGCGCCGGGCTCGCGCTCGCCGAGGCGCAGGACACGCTGCCGGTCGGCGTGCGGCTGGTGTTCCAGCCCGCCGAGGAGGTGATGCCGGGCGGCGCGATCGACGTCGTCGCCGCGGGCGCGATGCAGGGTGTCGACCGGATCTTCGCGCTGCACTGCGATCCGCGGCTCGAGGTCGGCAAGGTCGGGCTGCGGACCGGCGCGATCACCTCGGCCGCCGACACCGTCGAGCTGGTGCTCGACTCGCCCGGCGGGCACACCTCGCGCCCGCACCTGACCAGCGATCTGGTCTACGCGATCGGCACCGTGATCACCGGGCTGCCCGGTCTGCTGAGCCGCCGGGTCGATCCGCGCACCAGCACCGTGATGGTGTGGGGCGCGGTGAGCGCGGGCAAGGCGCCCAACGCCATCCCGCAGACCGGCATGCTCACCGGCACCGTCCGCACCGGCGACCACGCCACCTGGCTGCTGCTGGAACCCCTGGTCCGCGAGATCGTCGACGGCCTGCTTGCCCCGACCGGCGTGCGCTACCAGCTCAACTACAAGCGCGGCGTCCCGCCGGTGGTCAACGACCCTGCCTCGACCCTGCTGTTCGAGAACGCCGTCCTGGCGATGGGCCCCGACGCACTGGCCGACACGCCGCAGTCCGGCGGCGGCGAGGACTTCTCCTGGTACCTGGAGGAAGTCCCGGGTGCGATGGGCCGCCTCGGCGTCTGGTCGGGCACCGGCGACCAACTCGACCTGCACCAGCCCACGTTCGACATCGACGAACGCGCCCTGGCCGTGGGTGTCCGCACCCTGACGAACATCGTTCTCCAGGCGAAGTAGCACAGAAGAACATGGGTAACTCACCGGGAACGGGCTAACCCACCCACCTCGCGACCGCCAGCCGCCGACGAATCGTCAGCGGCTGGCGAGTCTGGCCAAAATCGCGGGGAGGCGGGACTGCTAAGCGCCGGGGCCGACGTTCTTGCTGTTTCGGGTGCGCAAGGCGTGCACGTAATCCTCAGGGGCGCCTGCCTTTTCGGCGGCATCGGCGATGACACCGATGTAGCGCGCCGAGGGCAGCCCACCCTCGTAGGCGTCCAGCACATACAGCCAGGCCAGCCGGGACTCGCCCTGGGTGCCGGTGACGCGGAGCCGGATCTTCTTGTGGATCCCGAAGTCGGAGCCCTCCCATCGGTCGAGGCGCTCCTCGTCCTCGGGGGAGACGTCGTAGAGGACGACGAACACCCGGGAGCCCGGATCCTCGACGACGGTGGCCAACGGCCCTTCCCAGCCGATGTCGTCACCGGCGAAGGTCAGGCGCCAACCTTCCAGCCACCCGGTCCCGGACATGGGCGAATGCGGGCAGCGTTCCAGCATCTGCGTCGAGTCCATGTTGGACCCGTAAGCGGCATAGATCGGCACCTCACGAACTGTAGCCAATAACAGCAGCGGAATTCCTGTCTCCCACCCAGATCGGCTGACGGTCACAGTCGTGGCGTGGCCGAACACGCCGAACATGTTCACCGATCCGGCCCGGGCCTGTCACCGCGCACCTGAAAGGATGGGGCGACAGTACGGGCGGGTCCTCACAAGGGACGTGGCCGATCAGGCGAATACAGGGAGCGTGGCTGTGGCACGGATTGCGATCATCGGTGGCGGACCGGCGGGATACGAGGCGGCGCTGGTAGCGGCCCAGCACGGGGCGTCGGTAACCCTGGTGGACGCCGACGGTATCGGTGGCGCGTGTGTGCTGTGGGATTGCGTGCCGTCCAAGACCTTCATCGCCTCGACCGGTCTGCGTACCGATCTGCGCCGCGCGCGTGACCTGGGCATCACCCTCGACGCCGACCAGGCCAAGGTGCACCTGCCCGAGGTAAACGGCCGCGTGAAGGCGCTCGCGCTGGCGCAGTCCGCCGATATCCGGGCGAAGCTGCAGGCCGCGGGCGTGCAGCTGCTGTCGGGTCAGGGCGAATTGGTCGGTCCGGCCCCCGGTTTGGCGCACCGTGTCCGCGCGACGCTGGCCGACGGCAGCACCGAGGAGTTCGAGGCCGAGGTCGTGCTGATCGCGACCGGCGCCAGCCCGCGCGTGCTGGCCGGCGCCGAGCCCGACGGCGAGCGCATCCTGAACTGGCGTCAGCTCTACGACCTGCAGGAACTGCCGGAAACCCTGGTGGTGGTCGGTTCCGGCGTCACCGGCGCCGAGTTCGTCTCGGCGTACACCGAGATGGGCGTGCGGGTGAAGCTGGTCTCCAGCCGCGACCGGGTGCTGCCGGGTGAGGACGCCGACGCGGCGCTCGTGCTGGAGGAGGCGCTCGCCGAGCGCGGCGTGGAGCTGGTCAAACACGCCCGCGCCGATGCGGTGGAGCGCACCGCCGAGGGCATCGTGGTGAAGCTGTCCGACGGGCGCACCGTGACGGGCTCGCATGCGCTGATGACCGTCGGCTCCACCCCGAACACCCAGAACCTCGGCCTCGACCGGGTCGGCATCGAACTCGATCGCGGCGGATACCTTCGCGTTGACCGGGTTTCGCGCACCTCGGTGCCCGGCATCTACGCCGCGGGCGACTGCACGGGCCTGCTGCCGCTGGCCTCGGTGGCCGCGATGCAGGGCCGGATCGCGATGTACCACGCGCTGGGTGAGGGCGTGAGCCCGATCCGGTTGAAGACAGTGGCCTCGGCGGTGTTCACCCGTCCGGAGATCGCGACGGTCGGTGTCAGCCAGACCGCCATCGACAACGGCGAGGTGCCTGCGCGCACGGTGATGCTGCCGTTGAACACCAACCCGCGCGCGAAGATGTCGGGGCTGCGGCGCGGCTTCGTGAAGATCTTCTGCCGCCCGGCGACCGGCGTGGTGATCGGCGGTGTCGTGGTCGCGCCGATCGCCTCGGAGCTGATCCTGCCGATCGCGCTGGCGGTGCAGAACAACCTCACCGTCACCGATCTGGCGCAGACGTTCTCGGTGTATCCGTCGCTGACCGGTTCGGTCACCGAAGCCGGTCGTTTGCTGATGCGCCACGACGACCTGGACTGAGCGGTCCCCGCCGGAATGTGAGGCGGGTCACCGGCGCGGGAGGTTTCGAATTGTCTTGCTCGACAACGTTCGTCGTCGTTGCTCGGTGGTGATCTCCACGGGCGTTTGCGCAGGCGGCGCGAATCTTACTGCTGCGTTGCCTGTCCCGCGCTCATGTGGTTGACTCACGGCCGAGGCGCGATCAAGTTGTGATCGCGTGGTGGAGCAGTGGGGGATTCCCTCCGGGAAAGGGATAAGCGAAAAGTGAAGCATCGTAAGCCGAGTCGGGCGCAGCGAGCGATGGCAAGCACGTCGTTGCCCCTGGCTGCTGCAGCCGCCGTGGCAACCCTTCTTGCGGCTCCCGCCGGCGCGGTCCCCAGCGATCAGCCGACGACGCCGGCTACACCGGCTCCTGCGCAGCCGGGCACCGAGCAGCCTTCGAACGAGGCGCCGGAGACCGGCACCCCCGAGCAGACACAGCCGGAGACGCCGGAGAATGTGAAGCCGGGCGAGACCAAGCCGACCCCGGCCCAGCCGGGTGTCACCAGCCCCGCGCCGGGTCAGCCGGGCCAGGCCACGCCTGCCAAGCCGACCCCGAGCCAGCCGGGTGTCACCACCCCGCGTGTCGCACCGCTGCCGGTGCCGGGCCAGACCGGCCAGGGCAGCCAGGCGCAGCCTGCCGTGTCGCCGGAGCGCGCGGGCACCACGCCCGAGCAGGAGACCACCCCCGGTCAGCCGGGCACCGCAACCCCCGGTCAGCAGTCGCAGGGCCAGCCCGCGCAGCCGTCGCAGGCGCAGCCGACCGTGCCGTCCGGCCAGGGCGCGGGCGCCGATGTCGAGGACGAGGGTTCCGACAAGCTCGTCCAGACGCCGACCTGGCAGGCGCCGCACTTCTCGGACGCTCCGGCTGCGCCGGTCGTCGAGATGGAAGGCCCGCACCAGGAGCTCGGTCTCTCCGTCGACGGCGGCGGTGTGCTGCCCGGTGTGGTGAACACCCACCACTACAACAACGCCTCGGGCTACGTCGGCACCGTCGGCTACCGCACGCCGACCGGCTACGGTGACGCGGGCGTCTCGGTCGAGTACATCGGCGAGAACTCGGTCAAGGTCACCACCTACAACGGTGGCGACGGCCGTGCCGACAACACCACCGTGACCGTCCTCGACACCACCCAGGCCAACCTGGCCAAGGCGGCGGTCGAGAACTGGATCAAGGCGCAGCCGGGTGGCGTCGCCGCGATGGAAGCCGCTGCGAAGGCTACACTTCCGGTGCCGGGGGAGCTGCTTCAGACGGTGAACGTCGCAGGTGTCACCACGCAGTGGGGTGGCTCGCTCCAGTACTGACACGCAGTATGTCGTGTGGGGCGGTCGGGTGCGACCGCCCCACACGTGTGTCCTGGGGAAAGGATTGGACTTGGGCACCGACGGTGACGACAACGAGCGCGGTAGACAACGGCCCGCGGCCGGATTCGGTCCTCCCGTAAGCGATTTCGGGCCGCCGCTCGACGACGAGCCCACCGGTTTCGGTGGGCCGCTCGCCGCGGCGCCGCCGCCTGCCCCGCCGGGTTCGATGCCGGAGATGGGCTGGCGTCCGGCCGGTCCGCCCGCGTCGGGTCCGCCTGCCGCGAGTCCGTTCGGCGCGCCGGTCGCCGGGACGCCGCCGGTGGCACCGCCGCCGGGGCCGCTCACCATGCCGCCGCGCGCTCCGGTCCAGCCGCCCCGCAACCACTCCGCACCGACGTCTGTCTTCGGCGATGCGGTGGCCACGCCGCCGCCTGTTCCGCCCCAGAGCCCGCCGCCACGTCCCGCGGGCGATGCCTCGCCGTTCGGTGCCCCCGACCCGAGGATCGGCGCGCCGTCGGAGGATCAGACCGTCCGATTCACCGGTGAGCCGCCGCAGCGCCGGGACAGCTCACCCTTCGGTGACTCGGTACCGGTGACCTCGGGTCGCGAACTCACCGAGGTGATCCGGCGCGGCAAGCCGGGACCGCGTGCGGAAGCTCCCGCCGAGCCCGCGTCCGAGACCGTGCGCATGTCCACGCCGGAGATGGTGCGCCAGCCCGCGCCCGAGACCACGCGCGCGCCGATCGCCGAGGAAGCCAAGGCCGAGGACAAGGCCTGGTGGAACAGTCCCGACGAGAGCGGCGGGGTGCCGAAGCCGCCCGCCGAGCAGGGGCTGTCCTGGGCCGATGATCCGATCGCCCGCAGGCTCGCGCCGAAGACCCCGATCGCGCCGGTCAGCGAGAAGAAGGAACCCGACCAGCGGATGCGCTGGATCATCGGCGGCGCGGCGGCAGCGGTGCTGCTCGTTGTCGCGCTGGTGCTCACGATCGGTCTGGTCAAGCGCGGTGGTGGCGAAGATCCTGGCGTGACCGCGGCCCCGATCCCGTCGATCACCTCGCCCACCGACTGCAAGGCCGTGGCCGAGCAGGCGGTCACCGTCGGCAACGGTCCCGGTGACACGTCGACGGGCGCCAAGGCGATCCTCGGCTTCCAGTACGCCTTCTACGTCGACCGGTCCGGCGCCAAGGTCCGCGAGTATGTCGCGCCCGACGCGGAGAACATCTCCCCGGCCGAGACGATCCAGAAGGCGATCGACGACCTGATCCCGGCCGGTTCCAAGCATTGCGTGAAGATGCGCGAGACCACCACCGGCAGGTACGACGTGGAACTGCGCGAGTGGCATCCCGACGGCTCGGCGATCGTCTACAAGCAGGAGATCGTCACCACCAACACCGAGGGAAAGTGGCAGGTCAAGTCGATCACTGCTCGGTAGGGTCTCACTATTCGGGACGCTAATTTCACATTCTGGTGAGCGATATGCAATCGTAGGATGATTGCTTCCCTTGGTGTACCCGGAGGTTTCCATGTCGCTGACCACTCCATTGGCGGGCAAGCTCGCCGGCCTGCAGAGCTCGGCGATCAGGGACCTGCTCAAACTCACCGCGCGCGCCGACGTCATCAGCCTGGCGGGCGGGCTGCCCGACGCGGCGCTGATGCCGCGCGAGCGGATCGCCGTCGCCGCCGAGTCGGCGCTGGCCGACGCCGCGGTCCTGCAGTACACCGAGTCGCCCGGCCTGCCCGCGCTGCGCGCGGTGATCGCGGCCAGGGAGACCGCCAGGATCGGCCGCGCCGTGCCGGTGGACGAGGTGTTCATCACCCACGGTTCCCAGCAGGCGCTGTCGCTGCTCGCCGAGGTCCTGCTCGATCCCGGTGCGCTGGTGATCGTCGAGGATCCGGCGTATGTCGGTGCGCTGCAGGTGTTCCGGGCCGCGGGCGCGCGCATCGTCGCCGTGCCGCTGGACTCCGACGGCATGCGCGTCGACATCCTGGAGGACCTGCTGGCCGCGGGCGACCGCCCGGCGGTCGTGCACACGGTCTCCAATTTCCACAACCCCGGCGGCGTCACCCTCGCCCCCGAACGCCGCCGCCGTCTCGCGGAACTCGCGCAGGCACACGGCTTCTGGGTCATCGAGGACGACCCGTACGGCGAACTCTGGTTCGACCAGCCCGCCCCCGACCCGGTCGCCACCTACTCGCCCCAGGTGATCCGCCTCTCCAGCGTCTCCAAGATCCTGGCCCCCGCCCTGCGCGTCGGCTGGATGGTCGCCCCCGACCGCGTCTGTCGCGCGGTCGAACTCCTCAAACAGGGTGCCGACCTGTGCGGCTCCGCCCTCACCCACCAGATCGCCACCGATCTGCTGACCGACACCGAGTGGCTCGCCGCCCACATCGATTCGGTCCGCCAGGCCTACCGCACCCGCGCCAACGCCTTGGTCGACGCTGTCCGCACCACCTTCGCCGACCGCGTCCGCTGCACCGACGCCGCGGGCGGCATGTTCGTCTGGGCCAACTTCACCGACAGCACCGACACCGCCGCCCTCCTCCCCAAGGCCCTCGAAGCCGGCATCGCCTACGTGCCCGGCGCCGCCTTCGCCGTCTCGGACGCCTACCGCAACTCGATGCGCCTGTGCTTCACCACCTCCGACGAGGCGACGCTGATCGAGGCGATCGACCGACTGGCGTCGACTGTTCGCTAGCGAGTCCGCGGGACCCGAATGCGAGCAGGGGACGGCCTCGGCGAAACCGACTGGAATCTTCGCTGGTCAGGAGCTATTTTTCCGATCGACGCCGAGGGGAAATGCGAGTTGGCGGCGGGCCGTTCCGCGCCGATGCTGGGGATATGGAATATCTCCCCTACGCGCAATATTTGCCACAGCGGTACCGGCACGAGGTGATGCTCGAACCCGTGTCGAGTTGGTGGAGCCGGCGGGGCCATCGGGTTCATGTCGCGCGGGCGGGCGCGGACGACGCGCCCGTGCGGGTGCTGGGACTGCACGGCGGTGGCGGCCACGCGGGTCTGGTCTGGCCGCTACTCGGTATCGGTGCGGCGCACGGTGTTTCGGTGGCGGCGATCGATCTGCCGCTGTACGGCGACACGGTGGTGTCCGACCCCGGCGCGGTGCGCTACCGCGAATGGGTGGAGCTGGTCAGCGATTTCGTCCTGGCCGAGACCGAAACCGACGATCGGCCGCTCGTGCTGTTCGGGGCGAGTATGGGCGGGATACTCGCCTACGAGGTGGCCGCGCGCACCGGTCGGGTGGCGCACGTCGTGGCGACCTGCCTGCCCGACCCGGCCGATCCGGCGATGCGGAGGGCGATGGCGCGCTGGGCGCCGGTCGCGGCGACGCCGGCCTGGGCGCTGGCTGGTGTCGCCGCGGTGCTCGGCCGGGTACGGGTGCCGATCCGTTGGCTGGCCGACATGGAGAACATGAGCCTGGACCCAGCCCTGACCCGAGTGTGCGCCACGGATCCGCGGGGCGGTGGTGTCCGGATTCCGCTCGGTTTCCTCGTCGACTTTCTGCGGTTCCGGCACACCCTGCCGGAGGATTTCACCGCGGCACCTGTGACGCTGGTGCATCCCGCCGAGGACCGGTGGACTCCGCCCCAGCTGAGCATGCGATTCCTCGCCCGCATCAGTGCGCCGACCAGTGCCGTCCTGCTGGCGGGCTGCGGGCACTTTCCGGTCGAGGAGCCGGGCGTCACCCAGCTCGCCGATGCGCTACGGGAGATCCTCGCCGAGGTCGGCGCCCCGCGCTGACCGGTCGGGAACAATCGCCATCGCCAGCGCGGTCAGCTCCTCGGTGCGCACGGTGTGCCGGGTGAGGACCCGATGCACCTGCGCGTCCACCGCGTGCACCAGCGTCCGCGCGGTGAGCAGGGTGTCGGGTCCGCCCCGTGCACAGCGTCGCAGCTGGTATTCGACCTCGGTGACGAGGTAGTCCTCGAACGCCTGCACCGCCGCGAGCTCGACCGGCAGGCTCAGCGCGACGCGATGCAGCAGGGCATGCAGTGCGGGCCGATCGCGATGGAGGTCGGCGACGACCTCCATGATCGCGCGCATGCTGTCGTCGAACGGCGGCCGCTCGGCGCGCAGACGCGCGAAGACCTCGCTCAGCCGCTGCGCACCGTCGATCAGGTGGCGCTCGGCCAGCGTGTGCAGCATGGCCTGTTTGTTCGGAAAGTATTGGTACAGCGTGCCGATCGACAGGCCCGCTCGTTCGGCGATGCGATTCGTGGTCGCCGTGGCGCCCTCGCGGGAGAACACCTGGGCCGCGGCTTCGAGCAGCGTGTCCACCGTGTTCTTGGCACGCTGCTGCCGGGGTGTTTTGCGTGGGCGGTTCATCCCGCCCAGCCGTAGGTGCGTTCGACGGCCTTGTTCCATTCGCTGTAGCGCAGGACGCGTTCGTCGTCCGGCATGGTGGGGGACCAGGTGTGGTCGGCGGTCCAGTTGGCGCGCAGGTCGTCGAGGCCGGACCAGTAGCCGACGGCGAGGCCCGCGGCGTAGGCGGCGCCGAGTGCGGTGGTCTCGCGGACTACCGGGCGGACGACGGGGACGTCGAGGATGTCGGATTGGAACTGCATGAGCAGGTCGTTGCCGGTCATGCCGCCGTCGACCTTGAGGGTGGTCAGTTCCAGGTCGAGCTGCTGGGCGGCGGCGTCGGCGCGCATGGCGTCGACGACCTCGCGGGTCTGGAACGCGGTGGATTCCAGTGCGGCCCTGGCCAAGTGGGCCTTGGTGACGAAGCGGGTCAGGCCCGCGATGACCCCGCGGGCATCGGGGCGCCAGCGCGGGGCGAACAGGCCGGAGAAGGCGGGGACGAAGTAGGCGCCGCCGTTGTCGTCGACGCTGCGGGCCAGCGGTTCCACCTCCTCGGCCGAGGCGATGATCCCGAGATTGTCCCGCAGCCACTGGACCAGGGAACCGGTGACGGCGATGGACCCTTCCAGGGCGTACACGGCCGGTTGGTCGCCGAGCTGGTAGCAGGCGGTGGTGAGCAGGCCGTGCTTGCTGATCACCGGTGTGGTTCCGGTGTTGAGGAGCATGAAATTGCCGGTGCCGTAGGTGTTCTTGGCTTCGCCGGGGGACAGGCACGCCTGGCCGAAGGTGGCGGCCTGCTGGTCGCCGAGGATGCCCGCCACCGGTGCGCCCGCGAACGGGCCCGCGGTGATCTCGGCGTAGACCTCGGAAGAGCTGCGGATCCGCGGGAGCAGTGACATCGGGATGTCGAAGTCGGCGCAGATCTGTGAATCCCATTGCAGCGTGCGCAGATCCATCAGCATGGTGCGCGAGGCATTGGTGACGTCGGTGAGGTGCTCGCCGGTCAGCTTCCACAGCACCCAGCTGTCCATGGTGCCGAAGCAGAGGTCACCGGCCTCGGCGCGGGCGCGCACGCCGTCGACATTGTCGAGGATCCAGCGCAGCTTCGGCCCGGCGAAATAGGTCGACAGCGGCAGTCCGGTGCGCTCGGCATAGCGCTGCGGGCCCTGCTCACCCGCCAGTTCGGTGCACAGCTGATCGGTCCGGGTGTCCTGCCAGACGATCGCGTTGTACACCGGTTCGCCGGTGGCCCGATCCCAGACGACGGTGGTCTCGCGCTGGTTGGTGATGCCGATCGCGGCCAGATCACCGGCCGAGCAGCCACTGTTGCCCAACGCGGCGCCGAGCACCCATTCGGTATTGCGCCACACTTCCGCCGGATCGTGCTCGACCCAGCCCGGTTTCGGGAAGATCTGCCGGTGTTCCCGCTGTGCGGTTCCGACGATCCGGCCCCGCCGGTCGAAGACGATGCAGCGACTCGAAGTCGTGCCCTGATCGATGGCGGCCACATAGCGACGCATTGGTGCAGGTTACCGAAAGGCGGGAGGCGCGCCCCGCCGAATCCAGCACGAGCGGCGAGGTGGCACTACGTTGAACTTGTACGCAGCGGCGCCGGGAACGTGCACCGGCGTCGACCCACTGTCGGCTGGGACCGGCCGTTCCGCGGTCGGCGGCGAGGAGTCGAGCATGTCGCAGACACCGGAATTTCCGTTCCTGCACCCCGGGGAACTGGTCGCGGGCGGCCAACGGGACCGGCTCGGGCCGGGTCAGCTCGGCCCGGACCAGCGGCGCACCGCCTGGGAACGCCTCGGCAAGGATCGGTTCGACGTCCTGGTCGTCGGCGGTGGCGTGGTCGGCGCGGGCATCGCGCTCGACGCGGCGACCCGTGGCATGTCGGTCGGGCTCGTCGAGGCCCGCGATCTGGCATCCGGTACCTCGAGCCGGTCGTCGAAGATGTTCCACGGTGGCCTGCGCTACCTCGAACAGTTCGAGTTCGGGCTGGTCAGGGAGGCGCTGAAGGAACGCGAGCTGGCGCTGTCGACGCTGGCGCCGCACCTGGTGAAGCCGTTGCGCTTCCTGTATCCGCTGACCCACCGGGTGTGGGAGCGGCCGTACGTGGCCGCGGGCCTGACCCTCTACGACACCATGGGCGGGTCGAAATCTGTTCCTGGACAGCATCATCTGACCAGGCACGGTGCGATGCGGCTGGCTCCGGGGCTGCGCCGGGATTCGATGATCGGCGGCGTCACCTATTACGACACCGTTGTCGACGATGCCCGCCACACCATGACCGTGGCCCGCACCGCCGCCCACTACGGCGCGGTCATCCGCACCTCCACCCAGGTCGTCGGGTTCCTGCGGGAGGCCGACCGGGTGGTCGGCGTGAAGATGCGCGACACCGAGGACGGGCGCACCGGCGAGGCGCGCGCGCATGTGGTGATCAACGCGACCGGCGTGTGGACCGACGAGGTGCAGGGCCTGTCGCGTCAGCGCGGCCGGTTCCATGTGCGCGCGTCCAAGGGCGTGCACATCGTGGTGCCGCGCGACCGCATCGTCAGCGATGCCGCGATCATCCTGCGCACCACCACCTCGGTGCTGTTCGTCATCCCGTGGGGCGCGCACTGGATCATCGGCACCACCGACACCGACTGGAACCTCGACCTCGCGCACCCGGCCGCCACCAAGGCCGACATCGATTACCTGCTCGGGCGGGTGAACGAAGTGCTGGTCACCCCGCTCACCCCGGCCGACATCGACGGCGTCTACGCGGGGCTGCGCCCGCTGCTCGCCGGGGAGAGCGACGATACCTCCAAGCTGTCGCGCGAACATGCCGTCGCCCGTGTCGCGCCCGGTCTGGTGAGCATCGCCGGCGGCAAGTACACCACCTACCGCGTCATGGCCGCCGACGCGATGGACGAAGCGGCACAGGATATTCCGGCGCGGGTGTCGCCGTCGATCACCGAGAAGGTCGCGCTGCTCGGCGCCGACGGCTACTTCGCCCTGGTGAATCAGACCGTCCAGCTGGCCGAGCACTACGGCGTGCACCCGTACCGGATGACGCACCTGCTCGACCGCTACGGCTCGGTCGTCGACGAAGTACTGTCGCTGGCCACGGGCAAACCCGAACTGCTGCAACCGATTACCGACGCCCCCGCCTATCTGCAGGTCGAAGCGGTGTACGCGGCCGCCGCCGAGGGCGCGCTGCACCTCGACGACATCCTGGCCCGGCGCACCCGCATCTCGATCGAGTACGCCGATCGCGGCGCGCACTGCGCCGAACAGGTGGCGCATCTGGTCGCGCCCGTCCTCGGGTGGGACGCCGACGAGATCGACCGCGAGGTGTCCACCTATCAGGCGCGGGTGCGGGCCGAGATCGAATCGCAGACCCAGCCCGACGACATCTCCGCCGACGCGCTGCGGGCGGCGGCGCCGGAACCGCGACCCCAGCTGCTCGAACCGGTGCCGCAAGATCGGTGAGAGCGGCGTAATCGTGCAATTCGACGCCGCGCAGTCAGAAAACTGACTGGCGGCGGCCGTTGTGCACGATTACGCCAGTCCTGTCAGACGGTCGCCGATTGCAGCGCGCGCAGTTCGACGGCATTGTGCGCGCAGAACACCTCGACCTCGTCGCCGTGGCCGCGCACCAGTTCACGCAGCCGCTCCTGATTGTCGATCCGCGCGGGTCCGACGGTTTGCACGAGACGCTCGAACAGCACGGAGCCGGGCGGCTGATGCGGGTGCTCCAGGTCGAGCTGGCCGGGATGGAAGTAGGCGTCGCCGACCGCGAACTTCCAGCCCGCGCCGGTATCGATCGCGATTCCGGCGTGGCCGCGCGTGTGCCCGGCCAGCGGGATGATCAGCAGTTCCGCCGGGAGACCGCGTAATTGACGCACCGCGCCGAAGCCGAACCACGGTTCGCCGAGTTCGTCGTAGCTCTCCCAGCGCGGACCGTGCGCGAATTGCGCTGCACGGTAACGGAATTTCTCGCGCGGGCCGAATTTGCCGTCGAGGGCGCGCAATTCCTCGCCGTAGACGTGCACCCTGGCCTGCGGGAATTCGGCGAGGCCGCCCGCGTGGTCGAGGTCAAGGTGGGTGAGCACGATGTCGGTGACGTCCTCGCGGCGGTAGCCGAGCGCCTCGATGCGGCGCGCCACGGTGCGGTCGAGGTCGAGGACGGGGCGGGTCATCCGGATGAAACGGCGGCCGAGCCACTCGTCCGGACGCCGGACCGCCCCCTCGCCGATCCCGGTCTCGATCAGGACGAGGCGGTCGTCGAGTTCGATGAGTACGCAGTGGCAGACCATCTCGGCTCGGCGGGTGATGCCGCCGACGCCGTCGAGGAGGCGGCCGCCGAAGGGGCGCATGGTGCCGCCGTCGATGTGGTGGATACGCATCAGGAGAGCTCCTGTTCGAGGGTGGCGCGCAGATGGTCGGCGACCATGCGCAAGGGGGTGAGGTCGCGTCGGGTGCGGGCGAGCAGCAGCCCGCCCTCGAGCATGGCCAGCGCCACGGTGGACAGTTCTTCGGCGCGCTCGCCGGGAATGCCCTTGGCGCGCAGGAAGTCGTCGATCGCGGTGCGCCACGTGTCGAAACCGGTGACGCAGGCTTCGCGGATCGGCTCGCTGTCGCCCGCGTCGAGGGCGATGGTGGCGAGGGGACAGCCGCGCTGGAAGTTCGAGTCGGTGAGCATCGTCCCGAGCGCGGTGAACACGCCGTCGATGTCGCCGGTCTCGAGCGCTGCTTCGAGCAGGGTCCGCAGCGCGTCGGCGGACTGGACGACGGCCTCGGCGGCGAGTTGTTCCTTGCCGCCGGGGAAGTGGAAGTAGAAGGAGCCCTTGGGTGCGCCGCCCGCGCTGACCAGCTGGTTGACGCCGGTGGCGTGGTAGCCCTGGGTGTGGAACAGGTCGGCGGCGGCGTCGAGGAAACGCTGCCGGGAGTCCGTGCGTGGAGTCACCCGCTCAGCGTAGCTCGAGTATGACGACCGGTCTAGTTAGTAGGCTCCGGTTGGCAGCGGGGACAGAAGTAGATGCCGCGTTCGCGCTGGGTGATGCGGTCGGCCGGGTCGTCCTCACCGAGCAGGCGGGAGACGATCGCCGTGCCGCAGCGGGGGCACGGGCGACGGGTGCGGCCGTAGGCCATCGGCCGCCAGGGCGGTTGGTGCGCGGCCTTGCCGAGGACGCGGTGGGCTTCGTCTACCAGCGCGGGCAGGTCGGGGATGTCACCGACCTGGGTCGCCGGGTGCACGCGGCGCAGGAAGCAGATCTCGCTGCGGTAGATGTTGCCGATGCCGGCCAGATTGCGCTGGTCGAGCAGGGCAAGGCCGATGGGGCGGCGCGGGTATTCGGAGAGCAGGCGCAGGGCCTCGGCGGCGTCCCAGTTCGGGCCGAGCAGATCGGGGCCGAGATGGTCGACGACGGTGTGCTCCTCGGCGCGGGGCAGCACCTGCACCTTGCCGAGTTCGAAGCCGACGGCCTCGAACTCGTCGGTGGCGAGCACAAGCCGCGCGGTGACCGGCGGTTTCGTCCACCGCTGGCCGCGATGGAACACCCGCCACACGCCCTCCATCTTCAGGTGGGTGTGGATGCTCACCCGGTCGGTGCGGATGAACAGGTGCTTGCCGTAGCTGCCGACCTCCGTCACCAGGTCGCCGACCAGGTCGACCGTCGCGTATCGGGGAACCCGGAAGTCGCTGCGGGTGAGGGTCTTACCGGCCAGTGCGGTGCGCAGCCGCTCGGCGGTGCGGAACACGGTGTCGCCCTCGGGCATTCGGCTACACCTGCCTGCGCAGGCGCAGGCCGCGCGGTGTCATCGAGAAGCCCGCCTCGACGAGGACGTCGGCGAAGGTGTTGCCGTGCACGGTTTCTCCGTTGATCTTGTCGATCACCAGCCCGTCGACCCTGCGGTCGTGCACGAGACCGGCCAGGGCGGTCGCGGCCATCCGGCGCAGGCCGGGATCCTCGGTGAAGCTGAGCAGGGTCTTGCCGCCGCGTTCCACGTAGAGCACCAGCTCGCCGCCGACCAGCACCACCAGTGCGCCCGCCTTGCGGCCGGGCCGGTGTCCGCCCTCGGCGTCGCCTTTCGGCCACGGCAGCGCGGCACCGTACGGGTTGGCGGGGTCGCACGAGGCCAGGGCGAGCGCGACGCCGGGCTGGGCGGTGCCGCGGTCGGTGTCGAACGAGCGCAACCGGTCGACGGTGTCGGTGGTGGAGAACTGGGCGCCGCCCAGGGTGTCGACGAAATAGCCGCGGCGGCACCGGCCGCGATCCTCGAACTCGGTGAGTACCCGGTACATCAGCGCGAAGCCGCCCGGCACGCCCTCGTTCTGCACCGAGCCGCGGGTGAGGACGCCGTAGCGTTCGAGCAGCTGATCGGCGGTGGCGTGGGCGCGAAGGGTGTTGTCCTGCACTCGTTCCGGCAGGATGGACCAGCGGCCGGCGAGGGTGGGTGGGCCGGTGCGGGTCGGCATGGACGGGCGCGGGAGGTAGGCGCGGCCGCGGGGAGCTCGGCGTGGGGTGCGGTGGGCGGTGGTGCTGCGCGCGGTGCCGGAGAGCAGGGCGCGCACCGGGGCGAAGGTGTCGCCGGAGACGTAGCCGGCCCAGACGAGTTGCCAGAGCGCGTCGCCGACGGCCTTGTCGTCGAGCAGGCCGGTGGCGTCGGAGAGTTGGCGGAAGAAGAAGGCGCCGCCGCCGTGGAGGGTCGCCGGAAGTCGTCGCGGGTTGTCCTGGTCGGTCGGCGGAGCCGGAGGGAGGTCCTGGCCGCGGCCTCCGTCCCGGTCGAGGTCTGCTTCCCGGTTGCGGTCCCCGTCCAGGTTGCGGTCCGGGCGCTCTGTGTTCCCGCTGGATGTTGGGTGGGCCGGGGCGCCTCCGTTGGATGGTGCGTTGCGGCTGTTGGACTTGCCAGTGGCGGGCGGAGTGCTGCCAGGGGCGTCGAGGTCGACTGTTGGCGTCCGCTCGGCGCGCGGCGGCCAGGGTTCGAGCGGGGCGCCGAGAGCTGCCAGGAGGCCGAGCTGGATGTCGGTGGGGTCGATGTCGTCGGGTGGTGGGAGGGTGAAGGGGGCCTGGTCGGCCAGGTGCAGGGCGATCCAGCCGTCGCGGGCGGTGATCGCGCCGTGGCCGGACCAGATGACCTCGCCGCCGGCCATCAGTTCGTCCAGCATGGCGGGGGAGTAGTCGCGCACGCGCGTCGGCAGGATCAGCGATTCCCATGCCGAGGCCGGGATCGGTACGCCCGCGAGCTGTTCCACCACGGTGGCGACGCCGTCGATGCCGCGCAGTTCGCCGGAACCGATGTGCTGCCAGGCGGGCAGGAAACGGCCGAGAGCGGCGGTGGACACCGGCTCCACCTCGTGCCGGGCCGCGGCCAGCGACCGGCGGCGCAACCGGCGCAGTACCTGGGCGTCGCACCATTCGGTGCCCGCCGTCGCCGGCGTGAATTCGCCTTCCACCACGCGTTTCTCGGCCAGCAGCCGGTGCAGGGCGGTCGCGGCGACCGCCGATCCGAGGCCGAAGCGGGCGGCGACGGCGGCGGTGGTGAACGGTGCGTGGGTGCGGGCGTAGCGTCCGACAAGGTCACCGAGCGGGTCGGGGACGGGCTCGATGAAGGCGGCGGGTACGCCGATCGGCAACGGCACCCCGAGCGCGTCGCGCAGGCGCGCGGCATCCTCGATCGCCACCCACCAGGTCCGGCCCGCGAACGACACCTCCAGTGCGCGACGGGCATCACGCAGTTCGGCGAACCAGGCGGGAGCGTCGGAGTCGGCGAGGATGTCGTCGGCGTTTCGGCCATCGGCGGCTTCCATGTTCGCCGGTCGGAGGTCGGCGCCGGTGTGGATGTCGTCGGTGCTCCGGTCCTCGGCTACCTCGGCCGCTGGATCGCGAAGGCTCGCGCTGTCGACCTCGCCGTCCGGCGATTCGGCGCGGTGAGCGGCTTCCTGGCCGCCACCGCGCCGCACGCAGCGGGCGGCTGCCTCGGCGGGGGTGAGGGGGCCGAGCAGGCGCAACAGGTCGGCCAGGCCTTCGGCGTCGCGGGCCCAGCGTTCGGGGGTGAGGCGCTGGAGTTCGCGTTCGGTGAGGGCGATGACCGTGGGGTCGAGGAGCTCGCGCAGTTCGACGCGGCCGAGCAGTTCGGCGAGCAGGCTGGAGTCCAGAGCCAGTGCGGCGGCGCGGCGTTCGGCCAACGGGCTGTCGCCGTCGTAGAGGAACTGGCCGATGTAGGAGAACAGCAGGGCGTTGGCGAAGGGGGACGGGCTCGCGGTCTCGACATCGATCAGGCGCACCTCGCGGCGGGCGACCTTGGTCAGCAGGTCGCGCAGCGAGGGCAGGTCGTAGACGTCGCGCAGGCACTCGCGGACGGTTTCCAGCAGGATCGGGAAGTCCGGGAATTTGCGTGCCACATCGAGCAATTGGGCCGAGCGCTGCCGCTGCTGCCACAGCGGTGCGCGCTTGCCGGGGTCTCGGCGTGGGAGCAGCAGCGCCCTGGCGGCGCACTCGCGGAACCGGGACGCGAACAGCGCGGACCCGCCGACCTGTTCGGTGACGATGTCGTCGATCTCGTCGGGTTCGAAGGCGAACAGTTCGGCGCCGGGCGGATCGTCGGTGGTGTCGGGCAGACGCACCACGATGCCGTCGTCGGAAGCGGTCGGCGCGGCATCGATGCCGAATCGCTCCTGCAGCCGGGCGCCGACGGCCAGTGCCCACGGCGCGTGTACCGGGGTGCCATAGGGGGAGTGCAGGACCAGGCGCCAGTCACCGAGTTCGTCACGGAAGCGCTCGACGATCAGGGTGCGGTCGGTCGGGAGCTGACCGGTGGCGGCGCGCTGCTCCTCGAGCAACCCGACCATGTTCGCCGTCGCGTTCTGGTCGAGGCCCGCGGTGCGGACGAGCTGTTCCAGCCGGGCGGATGCGGCGTCGGGGCTCTCCGCGCGCTTCGTCGAACGCGTGCGGGTGGTCTTCTTCTTGCTCCCGTTGGACGCGGGCTCGTCGATCGCGACGGCGGAGCTGCGGTGTTCTGCCGAATTGTCCTGTGACGCGGCCGATCCGGGTGGCCGGGTGCCCATGTCCGCGACGATCCGGGACAGCTCGTCGGCGGATACCTGACCCGCCGTCCGCACGAATTCGCCCAGGGCGGTGCCCAGTTCGGCCGGACGTCCCAGGCCGTCGCCGTGCCAGAACGGCAGCCGGCCGGGCAGGCCGAAGGCGGGCGACACCAGCACCCGGTCGAAGGTGATCTCCTCGATCCGCCAGCTGGTCGCGCCGAGCGCGAAGACATCGCCGACTCGCGACTCGTAGACCATCTCCTCGTCGAGTTCGCCCACCCGCGAGGCCTTTTCGCCGACCATGAACACCGCGAACATGCCGCGGTCGGGGATCGCGCCGCCGGAGGTGACGGCCAGGCGTTGCGCGCCGGGGCGGCCGGTGAGGGTGCCCGCGTCGCGGTCCCACACCACGCGGGGGCGCAGTTCGGCGAACTCGTCGGAGGGGTAGCGGCCCGCGAGCAGGTCGAGGACGGATTCGTAGGCCGACCGGGGCAGGTTCGCGTAGCTGCCGGTGGCGCGGACGATGTCGAACCAGGCGTCGACGTCGACGGGTTCGAGTGCGCAGGCGGCCACGGTCTGCTGGGCGAGGATGTCGAGCGGGTGCGCGGGGATCTGGAGCAGTTCGATCTCGCCCGCCAGCATGCGCTGGGCGGCGACGGTGCAGTGGATGACGTCGGTGCGATGCTTGGGGAACAGCACGCCCCGGGAGATCTCGCCCACCTGGTGCCCGGCCCGGCCGACCCGCTGCAATCCGCTGGCCACCGACGGCGGCGCCTCCACCTGCACCACCAGGTCGACCGCGCCCATATCGATGCCGAGTTCGAGGCTGCTGGTGGCGACCACGCAGCGCAGCCGTCCGCTCTTGAGGTCGTCCTCGATGATCGCCCGCTGCTCCTTGCTGACCGACCCGTGGTGGGCGCGGGCCAGCAGGTGGTCGGCGCCGTGGATCACCTCGGTGGACGGCCCGAGCTGGGCGGGCGGGGCGTGCTCGGTGTCCACCGGCTCGCCGAGCCGGGCGGCGTAGGCCTCGTTGAGCCGCGCGGTGAGCCGCTCGGCGAGCCTGCGCGAGTTGGCGAACACGATCGAGGACCGATGCTCGAGCACCAGGTCGACGATGGCCTCGTCGACGTGCGGCCAGATCGAGCCCGGCTGGTCGGAGTCACCGGGATCGGTCATATCGGCCACCGGAACCCGCACCGACAGGTCGAACGTCTTCGGCGCGGGCGGCCGCACGATGGTGATCGGCGCCGACCCGACCAGGAACCGCCCGACCTCTTCCGGCGGACGCACCGTCGCCGACAGCCCGATCCGCTGCGCCGGTCGCTCGGTCAGCTGATCCAGCCGGGCCAGCGACAACGCCAGATGCGCGCCGCGCTTGCTGCCCGCGATGGCGTGTACCTCGTCGACGATCACGGTGTTGACCTGGGCCAGCGTCTCCCGCGCCGCCGAGGTGAGCAGTAGGAACAGCGACTCGGGCGTAGTGATGAGGATGTCCGGCGGTGTGCGCTGCATGGCCCGCCGCTGCGCCGGTGTGGTGTCGCCGGAGCGCACGCCGACGGAGATGTCGAGCGGCTCGAGCCCCAGCCGCCTGGCGGTCTGTGTGACCCCGACCAGCGGCGCCCGCAGATTCCGCTCCACATCCACGGCCAGTGCCTTGAGCGGCGAGACGTACAGCACCGACGTCCCGCGCGGCGTCCCAGGCTCCGGCGCCTGTCGCGTGGCCAGCTGATCGATGGCCCACAGGAACGCCGACAGCGTCTTGCCCGACCCGGTGGGCGCGACGACCAGCGTGTGGTTCCCGTCCGCGATCGCCTTCCACGCCCCGAGCTGGGCCGACGTGGGCCCGGCGAAGGCCCCGTCGAACCACTGCGCGGTAGCGGGAGAGAACCGATCCATAGGTTTCAGTGTGCACCGGGCCACCGACAATCCCGCCGAGGCGAGCGTTCGGCGAAGCCGGAGAAGGGCTGATGGCAGGGGCAGTGTGACCGGCGCTACTCTGGGCTCTCGTGCAAACGGTGCTCAGAGTCGACCTCGTCGGCCATGGCTTGACCGAGGCGGTACGGAAGGCGCGATTCCCTGTCGACGAACCACTGGACGAGTCGGCGCGCGGTGCGCTGCGCGCGGACGCGGTGTTGGCCGGTGCGCAGGTGCGGACCGGGCCGGAACGGCGGGCTCGGGAGACGGCGGAGGCGCTAGGGCTGGTCGGTGAGCCGGATGCGCGATTACGGGATCTGGATTCCGGGTCGTGGCGGGGGACCGAGATGGGCAGTCTGGCACAGGATCAGCTGTTCGCGTGGCTCACCGATCCCGAATTCCGTGGGCACGGTGGCGAATCGGTGACCGATCTGGTCGACCGGGCGCGGTTCTGGCTGGCCGAGATCGCCTCGGCGGGCCGGGACACGGTGGCTGTGACGCATCCGGCGGTGATCAGGGCGGTGCTGCTCGTCGTGCTCGACGCACCGCCGAAGTCGTTCTGGCGCATCGATGTTGCGCCCGCGAGCGTCACCCGGCTGCACTACCGCGGGAACTGGACACTGCGCCTCGGCTAGAAACGGCGAAAGCCCCGGAGCCGAAACTCCGGGGCTTTCGTCTAGTAGCGGGAACAGGATTTGAACCTGCGACCTCTGGGTTATGAGCCCAGCGAGCTACCGAGCTGCTCCATCCCGCGTCGTAAACACCACTGTACACGCCACGGCACGGATGACGAAATCGGTTTCTGATCAGCCGAAATGTATCCCCTGGGCCAGCGGGAGCTCGGTCGAGTAGTTGATGGTGTTGGTGGCCCTGCGCATGTAGGCCTTCCACGAATCGGACCCGGATTCGCGCCCGCCGCCGGTGTTCTTCTCGCCGCCGAACGCGCCGCCGATCTCCGCCCCCGATGTCCCGATATTGACATTGGCGATGCCGCAGTCCGAGCCGGCAAGGAACCGTTCGGCCTCGCGCTGGTCGAGGGTGAAGATCGACGAGGAAAGCCCTTGCGACACATCGTTGTTGAGCGCGATCGCGGCGTCGATGTCGTCGTAGGTGAGCACGTAGAGGATCGGCGCGAAGGTCTCCTCGCGCACCAGCTCCGTCTGCGCCGGCATCCGCACCACCGTGGGCCGCACATAGTAGGCGTCGGGGCCGACCAACTCGATGCGCTCACCGCCGCAGACGATCTCGCCACCCTCGTCCACGGCACGCGAGAGCGCCTTCTGCATCGAGGTGAACGCGCGCTCGTTGATCAACGGCCCGACCAGCACGCCGTCGTCGAGCGGGTTACCCACGCGCAGTTGGTCATACGCCGCCGCGAGCCGCTCGACCAGCTGATCGGCGATCGAACTGTGCGCGATCAGCCTGCGCAGCGTGGTGCAGCGCTGACCCGCCGTCCCCGCCGCGGCGAAGACGATCCCACGCACCGCCAGCTCCAGATCGGCGCTCGGCGCGACGATCGCGGCGTTGTTGCCGCCCAGTTCCAGCAGGCAGCGGCCGAACCGGCCCGCCACCCGCGGCGCGACCACACCACCCATCCGCACCGAACCCGTGGCGCTGAGCAGCGCGACCCGCGAGTCGTCGACGAGCGCCTCGCCCACCGCGGCGTCACCCTGGATCAGCTGGTGCACTTCGGGATCCGCGCCCACCTCGACGGCGGCGCGACGCAGCAGCGTGTGACAGGCCAGCGCGGTCAACGGCGTGGTCTCCGACGGCTTCCACACCACCGTGTCACCGCAGACCAGCGCGATGGCGGTATTCCACGCCCATACCGCGACCGGGAAGTTGAACGCCGAGATCACGCCGACGACGCCGAGCGGATGCCAGGTCTCCATCAGCCGGTGACCCGGCCGCTCGGAAGGCATTGTCGCGCCGTAGAGCTGGCGGGACAGGCCGATCGCGAACTCGCAGACGTCGATCATCTCCTGGACCTCGCCCAGCGCCTCCGGCCCGATCTTGCCCGCCTCCAGGGTGACCAGTTCGGCGAGCTCACCCTGATGCGCGACCAGCAGCTGGGCCAGTCTGCGCACCAGCGCCGCCCGAACCGGGGCGGGCACGGTGCGCCACGCGTCGAACGCGACGGCGGCCCGGCCGATCGCGGCATCGACCTCGGCGGGCGTGTCAGCGGTCAGCGGCAGCAGGATGCCGCCCGAGATCGGCGTGCGCGCGAGCAAGGAGCCGGGCTCGGGCACGCTCGCGCCGAGGCCGTGCAGCAGGGCCCTGGCGCGCAGCGCCAGCTGCTCGGAGAAGTGCTCGGTCACGGTCTGGGTCATCGCTGCTCACCTTCTGCTGTTTGGTACGGCTCACGGAAAAGTTCGGTGGAATTCGGTGGGGGAACAGAAAGAAGTTTTCCCCGCGCGACCCCCGTGCTGCGTTAGCCTTCGCTGATGGCGGATACACCGGCTAGACCCCAGCTCGACGATATCGACCGACTATTGATCAAAGAACTGATGAGCGATGGTCGCGCTACGTTGTCGAACCTGGCGGAGAAGGCCAGCCTCTCGGTCTCGGCAGTGCAGTCGCGGGTGCGCAGGCTCGAAGCGCGCGGGGTGATCCGCGGGTACGCGGCGCATGTCGATCCCGAAGCGCTCGGCCACCTGTTGTCGGCGTTCGTCGCGATCACTCCTCTCGACCCGTCCCAGCCCGATGACGCGCCCGCCCTGTTGCAGCACATCCCCGGCATCGAGGCGTGCCACTCGGTGGCCGGCGAGGAGAGCTACGTCCTGCTGGTCCGGGTCGCCTCGCCGCGGCACCTGGAACAGCTGCTGCAGGAGATCAGGGCCACCGCCAACGTGCGGACGCGCAGCACCATCATCCTGCAGACATTCTATGACAGGTAACGATTCCTCGTAATAGTTCCGCGATTCCGTAGAGGTTCCGTAAATATTTGCGTACCCTCGGTTTTGTGACCATCGAACTGGAGCGCCCCGGCGCGGCGGTCACCCCCGCCAACCGGGTCCACGAAATCCTGTCCTCGCACATCCTCGCGGACGGCTTCGAACTTGTGCTCGATCTGCACAAGTCGCACGGCCGCACGCTCATCGACGAACGTGACGGCACGGCCTACCTCGACATGTTCGGCTTCTTCGCCTCCAACGCGCTCGGGATGAACCATCCCGCGCTGGCGGACGACGAGCGCTTCCGCGCCGAACTGGCCACCGCCGCGCTGAACAAGCCGAGCAACTCCGATATGTACACCGTGGAGATGGCTCGCTTCGTCGAGACCTTCGTCCGCGTGATCGGCGATCCGCGGCTACCGCATCTGTTCTTCATCGACGGTGGTGCCCTCGCCGTGGAGAACGCGCTGAAGGTCGCGTTCGACTGGAAGAGCAGGCACAACGAATCACACGGCCGCTCACCGGAACTCGGCACCAAGGTGCTGCATCTGACCGGGGCCTTCCACGGCCGCAGCGGCTACACGATGTCGCTGACCAACACCGACCCGATCAAGACCGCGCGCTTCCCGAAGTTCGACTGGCCGCGTATCGAGACGCCGCACACCCTGGCAGGCCCCGACATCGAAGCGCTCGAAGCCAGGGCCATCGCGCAGGCCGCGCAGGCCTTCGCCGACTACCCACACGACATCGCCTGCTTCATCGCCGAGCCGATCCAGGGCGAGGGCGGTGACCGGCACCTGCGCGCGCAGTTCCTCGGCGCGATGCAGCGGCTGTGTCACGACAACGACGCGCTGTTCGTCCTCGACGAGGTGCAGACCGGCGTCGGGATGACCGGAACCACCTGGGCCTACCAGCAATTGGGGCTGGAGCCCGATGTGGTGGCGTTCGGCAAGAAGACCCAGGTCTGCGGCGTCATGGCGGGCGGGCGGGTCGACGAGGTGCCCGACAATGTCTTCCGGGTGAACTCCCGCCTGAACTCCACCTGGGGCGGCAACCTCACCGACATGGTGCGCACCCGGCGCATTCTCGAGGTGCTGGAACAGGAACGGCTGATCGAGAAGTCGGTGGCGCTCGGGGCCTACCTGCTCGACCAGCTCGGTCAGCTCGCCGCCGCGCATCCGGACAAGGTGAGCGAGCCGCGCGGGCGCGGTCTGATGTGCGCGATCACGCTGGCCAGCCACGATCTGCGGGATCGGGTGGTGACGGCGATGCGGGAGCGGCAGCACGTGTTGTTGCTGGGGACCGGGGAGCGCGGCATCCGGTTCCGTCCGCCGCTGACGGTCACCGAGGAAGAACTCGGGCAGGTCGCCGATGCGTTCGATGCCGTGCTGACGCGAGAACGGCTGTAGGGCAACGGGTGCGCTCACAGCCACGAGCCCGGATAACCGTGGCGAGATTCCGTGGCTGTGGGCGGCACACTGTCTGATTTGCTAGATTTTCGCTGTCGCAGCTTCTAGGCTTCGCATCCATGTCATCCGGATGTCAGTACGACATGGAACGGTGCTGCGCATGAACCGCCGAACCGAGCGAATCGGACAAATTGCTACCGCCTTGCTGCTCGCCGTTACGGCCGGCTGTTCGAACAGTGAAGCCGTGACGGTCGAGCAGCCGACAGCGGCGCCCACGTCGACCACCTCGCCGACAGCCATGCCGCCGCACATGACCGACCTGCTGCCCGGGATGCCGCCGCCGCTCTCGCCCACCGACATCTACGCGGCCAACCGGGAACTCAGCCCGTCGGTCGCCGATCACCGGCCGCTGGTCTACGTGCCCAACAGCAAGTCCAACACGGTGACCGTGATCGACCAGAACACCTTCCAGGTGCTCGACACGTTCTCCTCGGGCGGTTCCGAACCCCAGCACGTGGTGCCGTCCTACGACCTGCAGACCCTCTACGCCACCAACGATCTGCCGATCGGCGGCGGTAGCCTGCTGCCGATCGACCCACGCACCGGAGCGCCTGCGGGACCGGCTTTTCCGGTGCGCGACCCGTACAACATGTATTACACGCCGGACGGCAAGTTCGCCCTGGTCGTCGCCGAGGCGGACAAGTCGCTGGACTTCTACGATCCGGTGACCTGGCAGAAGCTGCACTCGCTCGCGGTGCCCGAGTGCGCTGGCGTCGACCACATGGACTTCACCGCAGACGGGCGCTTCGCCCTCGCCAGTTGTGAATTCATCGGGCGGATGGCGGTTTTCGATGTCGCGCAGCGCACGCTGATCAAGATGATCGACCTGCCGGGCGGGCGCGGCGGGATGCCGCAGGATGTGAAGCTCTCGCCCGACGGGCACGTCTTCTTCGTCGCCGACATGATGGCCGACGGCATCTACACCTTCGACGCGCACACCTTCGTCAACACCGGCTTCATCCCCACCGGCACAGGGACGCACGGGCTCTACGTGACGCGTGACTCCAAGCAGATGCTGATCACCAACCGGCACGAGGGCAGCATCTCGGTGTGGGACTTCGGCACCAACGGGCTGGCGCACAAGTGGTTCATCCCCGGCGGCGGCAGCCCGGACATGGGCAACATCTCCGCCGACGGGCGGGTGTTCTGGGTGTCGGGCAGGCACAACAACGAGGTGTACGCGGTCGACATCGTCAACTGGAACCTGTTGGCGCGCATCCCCGTCGACCACGGGCCGCACGGGTTGACGGTGTGGCCGCAGCCGGGGCGCTACTCCACCGGGCACACGGGGGTCATGCGCTAGCGGGTGGCGCCTGCCGTGATGGCACCATGTGCGAATGCTCCAGATGTTGTTCGTCGGGGCCGTGCTCGGTCTCGTGCACTGGCTGTTGTACCGGCGTTTCGCGGTCGCCCCCGGTCTCGGCGTGGCCGCGCGCCGGGCCGCCGCGATCGGGCTAGTGCTGCTGTGGATCCCGCCGTTCGTCGCGGTCGGCGCGGGAAACGCCTTCTCGCCGCGGCCTGTCCGGCCGATCGTCTGGCTGGGTGAGGTCTGGCTCGCGGTCCTGTTCTACCTGGGGATCGGGCTGATCGCGATCGGGCTCGTGCTTCTCGTGGCTCGCCTGCTGAAGTACCAGGACCGGCGCAGGCTGATCCGGGTGCTGTCGGCGGTGGTGATCGTCGCCGCCGTCGGCACGGTCTCCTATGGCGTGGTCGAGGCGAACCGGCCGCGGGTGGTCGAGGCCGAGCTCACCTTCGCGCAGCTGCCGCGTGAGTTCGACGGTCTGCGCGTCGTCGTGGTCGCCGACATCCATGTCGGCGCCGCACGTGGCGCGGATTTCACCCGGCGGGTGGTCGAGCTGGTCAACGAGCAGCAGCCCGATGTCATCGCGCTGCCGGGGGATCTGCTCGACGGTGCGGTCGACTACGTCGGCGCCGACATCGACCCGCTGGCCGGACTGCGGTCGAAGTACGGGAAGTTCGTCGTCGCGGGCAATCACGAAGGGTATGTGAACCGGCCCGACAGCTGGCTCGACTACTACGACCGGTTGGGGCTCACCTCGCTGCGCAACAGCCGCGCCGCCGTGACGGTCGGGGGCGCGTCCATCGACATCGCCGGGGTCTACGACTTCGACGCCACCGATCCGGCGCCCGACGTCGCGGCCGCGCTGGCCGGGCAGGATCAGGGCCGGTTCACCGTGCTCCTCGCCCACCAGCCGTTGCAGGGGACGGTGGCCAGCGAGCACGGCGTGCGGTTGCAGCTGTCCGGGCACACCCACGGCGGGCAGATGTGGCCGCTGATGTATCCGGTGAAGTGGATCAACGGCACCGTCACCGGTCATAGCCGGGTAGGCGAGATGCAGATGTTCACGACCCGCGGTGTCGGTGCGTGGGGACCACCGGTCCGGGTGGGCGCACCGCCGGATATCGCGGTGGTGACGTTGCGCGCGGGCTGACGCGGTCGGGATCGCCTCTGGGCGGGGCCGATTCGGCCGTAGCTCAGGCGGGGACGGCGGTCAGTCCCAGCGCGCCTGCGACGAAACGGTGGACCGAGGCCAGGCCGGCTGCCAGCGCCTCGTCCTCGCCGGGGCGGGCCCAGCCGGTGACGGTCGCGGTGTCGTCGGGTCCGGGCGTCACGCCGATCTCGGCGACCAGTTCGGCCGTCGTCGGCACGCAGACGGCCCAGGAGAAGTGGGACTCGTCGGCCCACTGAGCCGAGCGGGTGGCCACGTAGCCGGGATCGGTGATGCCGCCGTCGGCCAGGGCAGGCCGGTCGTCGATGCGCTCGTCGGCCCGGAGAGCGCGCAGGTACCAGGCGCCGGCGTTGATCTCGATCGGTTCCACCCCAGGAGTGTATTTGCGGGCCGGGGGTTGTCCGGAGGGCGGGGTTGCTCGCGTTCGCCGGGTCAGGCGAGACGGGGGGTTGCGCCCAGCAGCGAGTGGACGGCGGTGCGGCCGATGTCGAGGGCGCGGGTGAGCAGGTCGGTGTCGCGGGCGGTGCTGTCGATGGCGGGGGCGCCGGCGGGCGGGTGGACCTGGAGGACGCGGTCGCCCAAGCCGGTGAGGTAGCTGTCCTCGACGGCCTGCTGGCCGGGGCGCTGGGACCAGGCGCGGAAGGCGCCGGGGGCGATGGCCCGCATGTAGCCGCCGCCCACGATGCGGTGCAGCAGGGGTGCGGGCGGGCGGACTTCGTCGGTGCGGCGGGTGCGCAGGACCAAGGCATGGGTGGTGCCCGCCGCGACGGCGGTGCGGATCGGGACGGTCTCCGACAGGCCGCCGTCGAAGTAGCTGCGGCCGCCGAGATCGACCGGGGGACCGGCGAGCAGGGGCAGGCCCGCGGAGGCGCGCAGCGCGGTCATCAGGGTGGTTTTGTCCACGATGTGCGGTCCGAGGTCCACCGACCGGCCGGTTCGGACGTCGGTCGCGATCGGGTGGAAGGTGGTGGAGTTGGCCAGGATGGCCGGGAAGTCCATCGGCTCGATGCCGTCGTAGACGTGGTGCACCAGGTAGCGCAGATCGAAGACCGGTCGCCCGCGCAGGATCCGCACCGGATCGACCACCCGGCGCATGATCGTCGCATCGGTCCAGGACCGCATGCCCGTGGCCGCGCGCCCGCACAGCAACCACGCGCCGTTGATCGCGCCCGCCGACGTGCCGTAGACGGCGTCGAACACCCCGGCCAAGCCGAGCTCCTCGAGTGCCTGCACCATGCCGCTGGAGTAGACACCGCGGCTACCGCCACCCTCGATCACCAGCGCGAGGCGATTCCCGTCACCGCGGTTCCCTGCCTCACGTCGAGTCCGGATCACCTCGGCGACCGTGGCCGGACCCGGTGAAGCCGACGGGTCCTGATCGATACGCGCACTGCTGGTCACCCGATCCACGATACGACAGGGTGCGGGAGTCCGGCCTGGCCAGATGCACGATCTTCGCCGCCCGTTCACCGGGGCGCGGCGAATGTGTCGAAACGACGACGGGCGCCGGTCGAGGTCGACCGGCG